>NZ_DATGTT010000038.1:0-4587 GCF_035301675.1 Lentibacillus sp.
GCAATATTAATGATGGAACCCCCGCCATTTTCCTGCATCTTAGGAATACTTTTCTGAATCCCTAAAAGTGTACCAAGTGAATTTACTTCCATTACTTTCATATAATCTTCCGGTTTCATATCAAGCACGCCTTTGTTTGACATCATCGCTGCACAATTTACAAGTACATCGAGCTTGCCAAAGTTTTCAACCGTCGTATCAACAACTGTTTCCCACCCTACTTCGTCCGTTATATCCAACTTCATAGCAAGATTCTCATCGCCATATTTAGCGACTGTTTCTTTCAACTTTTCTTCATTCAGGTCAACACCAACGACTTTTGCACCTTCTTCAGCAAAACGTTTAACAAACGCTTCACCTAAACCTTTGAGAGTTCAGCCAAGTTTAGTTATCTTATTGTTGAGAATGGCTTTGCAAAAAGATTAAAAAAACTGCAACGCTCTCTGGGTTTGCTGTTGATGGTGGAAATGAATATAAAAATTCTTACAAAAGTACCACGAACACACTTTCACCCTCAACCTGAAGTGGACTCTGTATTAATTATGCTTGAACGGCATGAAACGTTGATTTCAAAAAAGACTATCAAAAATATCAGTCCTTTGTTTATAAATGGATAAACAAAAAATACAATGCCCTTTTTACTAAAAATCAGTTCAGAAAATCCTTAAAACATGCAAAGGCAACGGATCACAATGATTTATCCAAGGAACAATTCATTTCAATTTTTAACAGTTATAAATTATTTAACTGAGGGTTTTCATTTAGATTTTCGAACTGCCCCTGCCAAGTGGACAGGTAAGAAAAAATTGTATTTTTCACGCACATGATACTTCGTCGTGTGCGTGTTTTTATTATTTAGTAATAAAAGTGTTCAGTTTAGTGAGTTTTGACAGGGGCCTTCCTGAAGCTCAATATTATCACCAATGCTATCAATGCAAATCCGATAGCTACATAATACACCATATGCACAACTTGTGTCATGGCATACATTTCCGAAGCACCGGCATTATTATGCGAATATATTTGTGAGGTCATCGTCATGATGCTGGTGAACAGCGCCGGACCGATAGCGCCTGAAATCTGATTGATAGTATTCGTAATGGCGGAACCGTGTGCGGAGATTGAACGTTCCACCTGATTGAGTGCGAGTGAAGTGACGGGTGACAGATTCAGCCCGAGACCGAGCGTAAACAGTGCATACATTATCATTGCCGTCAACAACCCGGTTTCCGGAGAGATCGTCGTGAACACGGCGAGCACCCCCAGCATAATCACAATCCCCGTGAGAAGAAGCGGCTTGTGCCCGATTTTATCGAACAGCTGCCCGGCGGCCATCGTTGTAATCGCCAGTACTATGCCGCCCGGGAGCATGAGTATTCCCGTTTCAAATGCTGACAGATCCGCGACTGTCTGAAAGTATACAGGCAGAATCAGCATCATCGAGAACTGTAACATCATCAGAAGCAATATCATCACCATCGATTTTGAAAATATCGATGATCTAAAAGGCTTCATGCTGAGCAGAGGGTTTGATATTCTGATCTGCCGTCTGGCAAATATCAGGATACTGGAAAACCCGATAGCTAACATCAGCCACACTGACGGGTTCGTCAGCCCGCCTTCTGCACCAAACCCGCTGAATGCAACAACAATCAGCCCAAACCCGGCAGTGGAGAGTGCCACTGACCAGACATCAATCTTCGGATTGGTCTGTTCAGTGACATTGCGTAAAAACAGAACTGCCGGAATCAGCACCAGCACTGACAGTATCACTATAATCAGAAAGATCATACGCCAGGAGTAAAATTCAATGACCAGTCCGGAAAAAACAGGACCAATGGATGGTGCGAACAACAGGACAAGATTATATACACCAATCATGGTACCCATGATACGTACCGGTGTCACTGTCATGATGACATTCATGGCAAGGGGCATGATGATGCCGGTTCCGGTCGCCTGTACCAGTCTGCCAATCAGCAGAACATAAAACTCCGGAGCCGTGAAAGCAAGAAGCGACCCGATGACATAGATGGTCAGCGCCGTAATGTAGAGTTGCCTGACAGTGAACTTCTCCATCAGATATGCCGATACCGGAATCGAAATACCGATGACAAGCATATACCCGGTCGTCAGCTACTGGGCGATATTGGTATTGACGCCGAAGTCGTTCATGATATTCGGGAGGGCAACATTCATAATCGTTTCACTGAGCAATCCCAAAAAATGCCCCATCAGCAATATACCGATTATGGACAGGTTTTTTCTTTCCAGCTTTTGATGTTCAACCACAATATTTCCTCCCAGAGTAATAATATTTTTGAGCACGTGTTGTCATTTGAAAGAATACTTATATAGAATATCAGAAAGCTCCTGTAAAAGTTTAAACTTTTACAGGAGCAGTGGAACTTAAATCAATCGTTGAACATATCCAGTTTTGCCATGGTCTTCTGTAAATATATCGTATCCCATTGTAACTATAAATCTATTATATATCTTCCAATCTGATTTTCATACGGTGAAAATTCATATAGTCTCCTATGTTTAATTCGTTATTGAATGACATCGGGTGTTTCAGGTAGAATCTGACCGCCATCGACTACAAGTGACTGCGCAGTGATGTAGGCCGCTTCTTTTGATGAAAAAAAGTTCACTGCTGCACCAATATCTTCAGGCTCTCCAAGTCTCTTCATCGGTACCGCTTCAGCGCCTTTATCATACAGGACCCCGAGCTCTTTTTTCAAAGTCTCTGTACCAATCATACCAGGCTGAATCGCATTGACAGTAATTCCATATTGCGCATATTCGACTGCAGCATTTCTCATGTACCCTAATATGGCTGCCTTTGTAGCCCCGTATATTGATCCGCCTGGATATCCGGTTATATCTCCCGTAATAGACGATATAAGAACCAATCTTCCATAGTTCTGTTCTTTCATCGCTTTTAATACCGGTTTAGCTGTAAAGAACAATCCTTTTAAGTTGATATTCTGGATGTGATCCCAATCTGCTTCGGTCATATCTTCAATCATCACTTCGGGGTATATTCCCGTGTTCGCTGCCAGAATGTCAATACGTCCATGTTGACTGAGAATTCTCTGGACCACCTGCTCGGCTTCTTCTGAATCTGTGACATCCAATTTGAAAAATTCACCATTCACTTCATTTGCCGTCTGTTGACCCGCGTCTTCATCAATGTCACAAACCAGGACCTTTGCACCAGCTTTGGTTAACGTTTGTGCAATCCCTTTGCCGATACCTTTGGCTCCACCTGTAACCATTGCAATATTATCGGTCAGATCGAACATTTGATTCACTCCTTTAAATTGATTGTTTTCATTGACTCTTCCCTGCTTGATAGAAAATATTCGGAAATACTCATGAATTAATTACGGAACAATTTATTTCAATTTTTAACAGTTATAAATTATTTAACTGAGTACTTTCATTGTTACATCGAAAATATCCAGGTAAAATAAAATCCCAATGACTCTAGAAGTTGTTGAACCATTAAGTCAGGTTTTAAAAAGACTCTTAGATTTTTGAACTGCCCCTGCCAAGTGGACAGATAAGAAAAATATTTACTTTTCGCGCACATGATCCTTCGTCGTGTGTGTTTTTAAATGTTTAGTAATAATAAAGTGTTCAGTGCTATCGAGCAGGAACTGTCCAGCTTAGTTTAGCGGTCATAGAAGGTTGTTGTCCTCAAGTCCCCCGTCTTTTTTATAATACACATTTTTTGTGAATATAATATATTACGGGGAATTTATCATATATTCCAAATACTCATCGCGACCTTCATCAAAGGGAAAAAATAAATCCTCAACATGGTCTTATACTTTTACAAATGCTGAGGTTGATAAAGTTAGAGGGTATATGAAGGATTCCGAGAGGTCACATGTAGCTTTAATTTCTAAAAATGCTAATAATATTGGTGGAGAACTAGTTCTTTTAAATGAAGAAGAATTCTTAAAATGTATTGGGGATGGATGGAACGGTGAATATCCATACATCAATGTTATGAAAAAGAAAAATTATCAACTTCGAGTTTATGGAAGGGGAGTCAGCCGTGATGAAGCATTTATCCCGAAAGGGTATGAATCCATAGTGGAGTAATGCATAAAGGCAACAGAATGGTTAAAATGAAATTAATATAAATTTCGACGAACAAGCAAACATACAAATGGAGGAAAAGTGATGATTACATCAGAAGAGATAAAAAGACGTTTATGGGATGGTGCAAATAATTTAAGAGGTTCTATGGATGCAAGCCGATACAAAGACTATATGCTTGGATTAATGTTCTACAAATTCTTAAGCGATAAAACTCTGGAGACATTTGAAAATACGAGTGGTGCGAAAGGAACGGAAGCAGAGGTTGTCCAAGCCTATGAAGAAGCTTATGAAAGTTATGGCGAGAGTTTAATAAAAATGATTCAAAATGTACTTGGCTATTACGTTCTGCCGCAACACTTATATCAAACATGGTTAAAGGATATTCGTGAAGGTACATTTGAACTCGAAAAAGTAACAGAGAGCTTACAAAGCTTTGAAAGAACAGTTGCAACAACTGGAGATATTGATGAT
>NZ_DATGTT010000039.1:0-5806 GCF_035301675.1 Lentibacillus sp.
ACTGCATGTTGTAGATACAACCTGTACTCACATGGGGTGTGAAGTGGAATGGAACAGCGGGGATCGGACTTGGGATTGCCCTTGCCACGGGTCAAGGTTTTCCTATACCGGTGATGTAGTGGAAGGGCCAGCTGAAAAACCTTTACAGGATTATGATTATAAGTTGCTGGACAACCTTACATCGGAAGACTCCGGTTATTAAGTAAATGTACAAAAAGGCACCTCGAAATGGTGCTTTTTTTATATGTTAAATTAAACTGCCGCGATAGTGGAATTGTGATCAATCGCAATCTAAAGATAGGTATATTTAGGTTAATTTTATAATTGCTCTTTTTAAAAATACAAACAGCTGCAAGTTTTGAAGCGTTGTAAATAAGCGTCACCATATCAAAATGAATTTTGGCACGCTTTCCAGTGCGGTGGCGAACATTGTTAAGCTGAAAGAACTCCTTTAGGTATGCATTCACTGCCGTTCTGCGTTTGAAGATCGTTTTCCAGGTTTTAGAATCACGTGCTGGTGCCGTGTATTTCCGGAGATCCTGGGTTATTTTCACTTTATAAACTTTCTGGCGGATGCCCTCATTAGCCAAAGAACAGTCAATGCATTCTTTGGGACTGGTATATTTTAACTTACAAATGCGTGGTCTAACTCCACTGTCTTTAGACGATATCAGCTTTTAGCCTTTCCCTTCTATGTCCATACTGAGTGTGAGGTGAAAGTATGGACAGCTATAGAAAAAGTGGTCATGCAGTTTATAATATAAAGTATCATGTGATATGGTTTACTAAATACAGGTATAAGATATTGCGAGGAAACACTGCGCTTTGAACAAGGGAATGATTAGACAAGGCAACGAAGCAAGGAAAATAACAATTCTGGTATGAATTCATTTAAATGTACAAATAATTGGCATTAATTTAAAATTACCTCTTGACAGTTTTTTTAATCTGAGATATGCTGTGATTTACTAATTGAATAATTTTTACTTATCAAGAGTCGGGGAAGGAATCTGGTCCAGTGATCCCGCGGCAACCGTTACTTTGAATGCTTTCGAGGTAGAATGGTGCTCACTCCAGCAAGCGATGACAGCTTGAAAGATAAGAAAATGTGAGTTCTATCAACCTTTTCTTATCAGAAGAGGTTTTTTTGCTGTTATACGGGAATTTGTTTTTCATCCCTGTGTATAACACCGCTTTAAACCAAGTTAGTCTATAGGGACAGATTGTTTTGAATAGGAGGTATGTCAAATAACCAAATCCCGGATTTTTTTGTTGCAGCATAATATTTAAAAACAAGGAGTCATGTCTTATGAAAAAACAAATTCACTTAAATGGGTTTATCCAAAATTCACCTTCACCACATTCAACTGGATTGTGGAAACACGAAAAAGACCAAGGTACGAAGCATAATCAATTATCTTACTGGACGAAAACTGCTCAAATTTTGGAACGAGGGAAGTTTGATGCACTTTTTATTGCAGATGTCCTAGGGACGTATAGTGTATATGAAAATAGTCACAACGCTGCTGTCCAGCGTGCAGTACAGCTTCCCGCCCATGACCCGTTACTCCCTATTTCTGCGATGGCGGCCGTTACACAACACTTAGGCTTCGCAGCTACAATATCAGCAACATATGCACAGCCATATGCGCTAGCACGTCAATTATCAACGCTTGATCATTTAACTGAAGGGCGCATCGCTTGGAATGTAGTGACATCATATTTAGAAAGTGAAGCGGTGAACCTTGGCTTTTCTGGTCGTCTGCCACGTGACCTAAGATACGATCGTGCCGATGAATTTCTCGAAGTCGTCTATAAGCTATGGGAACACAGTTGGCAAGATGATGCAATGATGCATGACAAGGACAATGATACTTTTGCAGATCCTGAAAAAGTGCATGCGATCAAGCATAAAGGTGAGTTTTTCAGTGTTCCTGGGCCACACTTGGTTGAACCGTCGCCACAGCGTACGCCAGTACTGTTTCAGGCAGGCGCTTCACCGAAGGGAAGAAACTTTGCAGCCAAGCACGCTGAAGCTGTCTTTACCAAAAATAACTCACTTGATGCGCTGAAAGCATATGCTCTGGATCTAAGAGAACGGACAAAAAATCAAGGAAGAAATCCAGATGACGTGCGTATTTTCCCAATGATTTTACCAATTATCGGTTCTACGGAGGAAGAAGCCTATGCTAAATATGAAAATCTCACAAACCATGTGAGTTATGAAGGAACACTCTCGATATTATCCGGGCATACTGGCGTAGATTTTTCAAAATATGAACCTGATGAATACATTGATGACTTAGAATCCGAAGCTGTACAGGGCAATATTGACTTGTATGCAAAAGATCCAAACAAAAAATGGACATTGCGTGAAGCTGTTAAAAATCATGGTCTTGGTAACGGAACAGTTAAATTTATCGGCACGCCGGAACAAATTGCGGATCATATCGAACAATGGTCCATTGAAGGAGGTGCGGATGGTTTTAATATTGCTCAAACCTATTCGCCAGGTACATTCCGGGAGTTTGTGGACCATGTTGTACCTGAACTCCAAAAACGCGGTATTTATCGTAAAGAATATGAAGGCGCAACATTACGTGAAAACATGTTTGGTAAAGGTAACGTCCATTTGCCGGAAAATCATCCCGCAAAAAAACTGAATATACTTAGAAATAAATAAACTGCAGGGGATGCGCGTCTCCCCCTGTTTCAATTAACCTATCTTTCATATGGGGGGAAAACAAATGAATGAATTAAAAATATATATGTGGATCGGTTTTATCTTATTTATGGGGGTCATGTTAATACTCGGATATGTTAGTGCAAAGAAAACAAAAAACATCAGTGATTTTGCAATTGGCGGCGCGAATTTGGGACCTTATGTACTTGGTTTATCATTTGCAGCAACTTACTTCAGTGCGGCAACATTCTTAGGGTATCCCGGCTGGTCCCATGAATGGGGATTCTCAAACCTCTGGCTATTTTTAGCTATGATGGGTGGAGGCCCTATTGGTGTTTTAATGGTAGCAAAAAAAGTAAGAAAGCTAAACACAGCCCAAAAATCTCTTTCACTACCCGATTGGTTAGGAGATTTTTATAATAGTGATATCGTACGGGTTGGAACAGGGATTATATTACTCTTCAACCTATTCTATATTTCTGCGCAATTTGTTGCGGGAGCAAGAATATTCGAATATATGCTTGGCATGTCCTACCATACCGGATTATTATTTATCACTATCATTGTTGTCATTTATGTATTTGCAGGCGGTGCATTTGCTGACGTCTATACTGATGCCGTGCAAGCGGTACTAATGGCAATTGCAGGTACATTTATATTTATTTCCGGTATTGTCTTATTTTGGGACGGGAGCATCTTTGCTACGTTTTCTACGATATCCGCTGATTTAGCTTCACAGGATATTAGTTTAATTAAAGTATTTAATCCCAATTCTACATATTTTTATTCCATGACCGTTATTGTAGGGGCTATTATTATTCAATGGGCATTTGCCTCAGCGCCACATCTATTTAATAAAGTGCTTAGTCTAAAAAACGAAAAAGATCTCGGAAAAATGATTTTAACCTATGTGCTCACAACAGCATTCTGTTTAGTTGTTCTTTTTGGAGGATTTTATAGTCGTGTCGCCCTTGGTAATAATATAGAAACGAGTGACCTTGCATTGATGGAATACGTTGTTTGGGCTTTCCCTTCTATTATTGCAGCACTTATGGGTGTCGTTATTTTAGCCGCTGCCATGTCCACTACGGATGGATTGTTCGTTGCCATCTCTACGGTTTTCGCGAACGACATCTATCTGAAAGTGTTAGTAAAACGTGGAATTATTAAAGTGGATAATAACAAAGCGCAACATACCGCGTTATTAATCAGTCGGATAGCTGTTGTATTAGTAGGGCTGACAGCCTTTCTTATTGTACTAAAACCGCCTGCATATATGGGAGATGTGATGTGGATTGGTATATCAGGTGTGGCAGCAGGAACGATGGGGCCTATTTTATATGCTGTCTATGGAAAGAAAAAAGCATCGCCACGTGCAGCTGAACTCTCCATGACAGTTGGCCTACTATCCTACCTTATCATTTATTTCGGCGGAATTGTTCCAAGTACGATGGCTGCTGGGGCTTGGTCAACACTGATAGGTATTGGTACTATGATTATTTTAGCAAACATATTACCAACGACACTATCTTCAGAAGTGATGGACGAAAAATCATCAAAGGTAACTATTAAAGCCAAATAAAGAGAAAGGGTGAAGCGCCATTTTTGTTAATTTAATGCTTTCTATATGGTTGTATGGGTTTATATTTTGTATATTGCTGATAGGATTATCATTATGGAAATGGTATTTTAGTAAGTGAGATGGATTATAATAATTACCATTAAACAAAAAAACTAACTATAAAGTTTCAGATAAAAAAGAAGGTAGGGATCGAGCTACAGCCCGATTCCTACCGTATCCATAATACTACTCTGTCAATAACTCATAATAGCCTTCTTCATTATGTGTTTCTGTTCCGACAAGTGGCGGGTTGAACACACATACCATACGCAGTTGTGTTTTTGCGCGAAGATAATGTTTATCATGATCGTCTAATATGTACATTGTCCCTGGTTTAATCGGATAAACATCGCCGGTTTCCACCTTCTCGATTTCACCTTCTCCTTCAATGCAATATACTGCTTCGATATGATTTTTATACCAGAAGTAACTTTCTGTTCCGGCTTTAATGAGCGTATCATTCACACTGAATCCAACGCCATCTTTCTTTAGCAGAAATCTGCGGCTGGTCCAAGTTTCACCAGATGTTTCATCCTCTGTTCCGATAATATCTTCAAGTGATTTTACGATCATAGCTATTTTCCCCTTTGCGTTTTATAATAATGTTCTTTTCTCAACGATTGGGAGGAGTGCAAATACTCACCCCACCGGAAAAGGTTTTTTTGATTCAACAATTATACTGCGACGTAAGATACCGCTCCGGAAATACACTACGCTTTCCGCGGGCTCGCGATGAGCCTCCTCACTCGCAAAGAACGCTCGTTGCGGGGTCTCATCGTCTTCGCTTTCCCGCAGGAGTCTTCGTGTATTTCCTTCGCTAGTTTTGTACTTTGCAACTGCATCACAATTATTTATTTGTTGAATAAACCCAACAATTACTTTTCACTTTTGTGATGGTTGTTTGGAGCGGAGGACCGTTGACTCCTGCGGGAACAGCACGTGTCTGAAGACCCCGCAATACTTTAAGGAAGGTCGACTAAAACCGTTCTTTGCGAACAACGTCGACATACCCTTTGCCAGGGCAAGGAGGCTGAAGCCGTGCCCGCGGAAAGCAACGGTCCGCAGCGGAAAACACCCCAGCTCCTACGTTGCAGTTTATATATCAACTGTGAGATTTAAAAGCCAACTCTTATCAATAGGACGAGTAACCGCAAATGTCTTCGGTGGGACGAGCATGTACGCGCAGCCCCAGTCCCAACACTTACGAAAAACCTTAATAAGGATGACTTGGTATCAGGTGGGGTTTCTTATTCCACCTGAACCTAAGTCACACTTATTTTTGTATATTATTTAATTTTCAAAACATCCCTGATACTCTCTTCAAGAATACCTAGTCCTTCTTTAAGCCCTTGTGCATCAATAACGAGTGGTGGAAGAAATTTAACAACTTCATCTTCCGGGCCGGAGGTTTCCACGATTAACCCACGTTCAAATGCTGCAGCACATATTTCACCTGCTAGCGCAGATTCGCCAATTGCGATCCCTTGCATCAGCCCTCTGCC
>NZ_DATGTT010000040.1:0-5452 GCF_035301675.1 Lentibacillus sp.
TCAAGTGATATGGACCAGAAGGAAATTGCCGAAACCATCACCAACTAAGCTGTATTGCCAAGTGTAATACAGCTTTTTTTCTGTCAGGCTAGTTTAATTTATAGGATTCTCCTTTTACAAGATACAAAATACTTTCACCAAGAACACCATAATCCCAGATAAAAAAGGACATCATTTTTAAATGACATGCCCCTTTTTCGAAGTTGGGTTCGATTATTGTTATATAGGGAGTCAAAGAAAGTAAGAACAAATTACTCCAAATAAAAAGCCCAAACCCTTTATTTAGGGTTTAGGCTAATGAATAGTTATTTGTCTTCATCTTCGTTTTGTGATTCAAAGTAGGCGTCCAATATACCTTGACCGATTTTGTGATTGATCGGATAGTCATTTCCTTTTCCTGTATGCGGTACAATGAGAGCAAAAGCTACTTCCGGATCATCATAAGGAGCATAACCGATAAGAGCCGAATTTTCCGTTGAAGCCTTTAATTCACCATCTTCGTAGATATCATATTCGGCTGTACCGGTCTTACCAGCAGCGTCGTATGGTTTATCGGCAAAATAACGTGAAGCTGTTCCGTTTGACCCCTGAAACACCCGGCGGAACCCCTCCTGAACACGATCTATTTCGCTGTCGTTCATTTGAACCCGGTTCATAACCTCTGTATTATTACTTTTATATATTGGACCAAGATCATCCTTATGCGGGACCGGGTTATGGATACTTTTCATAAAATGCGGACGGACGCGATAGCCATCATTGGCAATCGTTGAGACATATTGCGCCATTTGCATCGTTGTGTAAGTATCATACTGTCCAATTGCAAGGTCAAGCAGATTACCTGCATCAGGATTTGATCCTTTATAACCAGTTGATTCATACGGGAAATCCACACCAGTTGGAGCTCCTAATCCGAACTGGCTAAAATAATTGCGCATTTCATCGAAAGCGCCGTAATCAATATTCACCGGTTCATTTCGCTGATAGTTATACTCACCGGCCATACGCATAGCAATAAAAAACATGTAAACGTTGGACGATTGCTCCAGCGCCTGATAGTCATTAACCGTTCCTAAATTGCGCCAGGAACTTTTTTCTTCCGTCCCCTTGATCTTAATCGGCCGGTCATAGAATGACTGTCCGGGCTCAATCGCGCCTGACTGATAACCTGCCAGCATCGTGGCACCTTTAACTGAAGATCCGGGAGCATTGGCATTATAAATGGTTGCTGTTCCTGTATTTGTGAACTCTCTGTCATCATGATCATATCGCTGTCCGCTGGCAGCCAGGATTTCACCCGTGTTCGGATCCATCACAACAGCCATCGCCCTTTCCAAATACCTGTTTTCATGAGGCTGTTTTTGAATTGCTGTTTTCATTTCGTCACGGATGACTTTATCGATTTTTTTCTGCAGTTCCATATCAACGGTCAAGACAAGGTCTTTTCCGCGCTGGCCTTCCACAACGATATCAGAGCCGACAATAGATCCATTGTTATCGGTAGTGTATTTGATTTTTTCTTTGCGGCCACGCAGGACGCTTTCATACTGTTCTTCCAGTCCGCTGTTGCCGACCCGATCATTACGGCTGTATCCCCTGCTCAGATAATAATCCTCTTTCTCTTTTGGAATTCCTTGAGACTCTGATGTGATGGATCCGACAAAGTCACGGAATGATTTATCATATGGGTATTTTCTGTTCCAATCAGTTGTTGCATTAACACCAGGCAGTTCATCCAGACGGGCAGACACACGCGCAAATTCTTCAGGTGTAACTCCCTCGTTTTTTATCACTTGCGGCGTCAATGTCATGGCCTTATCCATTTCTTTTTTAATCGCGATCACTTCAAGCTCCTGTTTGGAATAATCATTCACCAGGTCTTCATTGATTCGATCAATTATCTCATTATATTGTTCACCATTATCCATTTCCTCGACTTCTTCCTGAGATAGCAGACTTTTAGCTGCGTCTGTATTCTTCAAGTACCAATATTCTTTTTTATTCCGCAGTGTAATACCATCCAGACGTTCCTCTGAATCCATTGAAATATATTCCGCTAATTTTTTAGCTACTTCCAGCCTGTCTTTCGCTTGTATCCCTTTTTCCGGGGTATATGTTATCGAATATTCGGCATCGTTTCCAACAATCAGGTTTCCGTTGCGATCATACATTTTTCCGCGTGGAACGCTAATTTCTGTATAATCATTTGTTGTCCGGTCAATTTCGGCCTGAAATGTTTCCCCATTCAAAATCTGTACAACACCTAATTGCAATATTAGCACCGAAAAAAGCAAAAAAACGATAAAAAATAGTATATTTAAACGAAAGGGAAGCTGGGATTTTTTCTGTTTCTTTTTTTTCGAAACCATACTCCTCACCCTAAACATAAAGTAAAACTTCATTCAGTGGGCGTTTTTTCCACTGAATGTTAGTTGAACAGAATCAGACATTTATGGACAGTTAGCCTCCTTTTTTTGGTGGATAACTGTCCATTATATGCCAGAAAAACAGTTATGCATTTATTATACCATTTACAGGGATGAATTCTAAGAGTTTTTACCGATTTTTTTCATCAGTTACCGGTTCTTTTGTAATGGCATCTTTTTTTCCTGTACTCCCCAGGTAAATATCCTTTACAAACAAATAGATAAACAAATGCCCAAGACCGAAAATGGCCAGCAAATAGGGAATGATGGTTTCAGCCGGGAATAATGTGATGGCAGTCAAAAATATAACAATTGATGTTACCCGCCCAATATTGACAAACAATTCCCTGACGACAATATATTCAACCCGTAGTTCTTTTGCTTTACGGGCTTTTCCTATCACATCATAAGTCAGTGAAGCATATGGCACGTTCACAACCGGATAGGCAATACCAATAAGAGCAGCATAAATCATCAACTGTGTGTAACTGATGTCAAACAGGATGATATAAATCGAAAAATATAAGATTAACGCCCCACTGAGAATTGCCTTTTTCCGTAACGATGGCTTCACCCATTTTGTCACGATGAAATATAGCACAAATGATAAACCTGACAAGAATAAATTAAACATCCCTAAGGCAAATTCACTTTGGGTCGTTATGAATACCCAAATGGAGATAACAAACAAAAAAATACCTTCGCGCAAACCTTGTGAAACATGCGCGTTTAATACCCTCTTCCAATTTTTATTATGAGCCCTTTCCATTAATACACGTCTGAAATGAAAAAGCCCCTCTGCCTGCCGCCGCTTGAGAAAAAAACTGCAAATAACAGCGCCGATAAACAGGATGAAAGACATCGTAAAAATCACACTATAGCCGACATTCTCCTGCATGCTTGCAATAATTGTTCCGGCCAGAAGGGGTCCCACCATACCTGCAAATGACTGAAGAACACCAAGGAACCCGTTGAAAAAATCCCTTGATTCCGGTTCCGTAATCTCAAATGTAAGCACGTTAAATGCCAGCCAATAAAATCCATACCCGATACCCAGTACACTGCCAAGCATAAAGTTATACTTGGCCGCCTGCTCGGCTATAAGCAATACACTCAAAAAAAATAGAGATAAAAAGATTACCCCTAAACGCAATACGATGACGCGATCAATCTTTTTGGCTATTTTTCCTGCCAAAATAAATGTAATCGGCTGAAATAAATAAATCCCCAAATTATAAAAAGCGATAGTTGTATAATCGCCTGCCTGTTTCCATAAATAGATGTTTACAAATGTATTGGAGAGGAAGATACTGAGTGAATACAATCCGCCAATAACCAGCAGTAAAATGAGATCGCGGCTTATATCAATTTTTCCAGCTATGTATTTTAGGCTTTTATGCATATCCATGTCCCCTTTTTGTTCGTTTATAGTGTGAACAAAATGGAGTCAGATATGCACTTTACGAAAAAAGACACGGGATTTTCCCCGTGCCTTTTATGTCAGCTTTTATTACTTAGCTTCGTTATAATTTTTTTCTACCTGATCCCAGCTGACGACATTCCAGAATGCAGCCACGTATTCAGGGCGCTTATTTTGATATTTCAAATAGTAGGCATGCTCCCAGACGTCAAGACCTAAAATAGGTGTTTTGCCTTCCATTAATGGTGTGTCCTGGTTAGGTGTATCCGTAATTTCGAGTTCACCATTGTTGACTACCAGCCATGCCCAGCCGGATCCGAATCGTCCTTTTGCGGCACTTTCAAATTGTTCTTTGAATTTGTCAAAGCTGCCGAATTTGCTATTAATTTTATCAGCTAATTCGCCTGATGGTTCGCCGCCGCCATTTGGTGACATGACTTTCCAGAACAGGCTATGGTTAGCGTGTCCACCACCATTGTTCCGGACAGCAGTGCGAATGTCTTCGGGTACAGCATCAAGATTACCCACTAAGTCTTCAAGTGACTTATTCTGAAGATCTGCCTTTCCTTCAAGCGCAGCATTTAGTTTCGTTACATAGGTATTGTGATGCTTTGTGTGGTGAATGTTCATGGTCTCTTTGTCAATAGTAGGTTCTAAAGCATCATATGCGTATGGTAGTTCTGGTAGTTCAAATGTTGCCATTTCTATATCCTCCCTTAATATTCTTTATTAAAAGGATTGAATATTCACCCTTTACATACAAGATTATCAGAGCCATTATACACATGCAAATTAAATGCTTAAGGAAAACCACAACACATGGTTTTTGGCATAATATTTTAGGTATATATAAAAAAACAAGCATTGGGCTTGTTTAAATGGTGGCTTGGGACGGAATCGAACCGCCGACACACGGATTTTCAGTCCGTTGCTCTACCGACTGAGCTACCGAGCCATATAGTGTGTTATTTTGTCATTCTGTTCTCGTATTGTTTGTTGTTTCGAAGCTTATTCGATGATGTTTTCTACTCGTCGCGTTGCGAGTTTATTCACAAGCCTGCACTTGGATGGTTTTTTAGCTATGTAAGCGGCCAGCTGAATCGTATTATGTTGTATCTCCTGGGTTTTATGTTGTTAGACGGTGTTTTGATGGTATGTATGGAGGAGGCAGAGGGATTCGAACCCCCGCGCGGTTTGACCCGCCTTTCGGTTTTCAAGACCGACCCCTTCAGCCAGACTTGGGTATGCCTCCAAATATGAGTGGTGGACCCTGCAGGATTCGAACCTGCGACCGATCGGTTATGAGCCGATAGCTCTGACCAGCTGAGCTAAGGGTCCGTACAATATTTCAGCAATAATAATGGTTAGATGATGGGGCGACCGGTGGGAATCGAACCCACGAATGCCGGAGCCACAATCCGGTGCGTTAACCGCTTCGCCACGACCGCCATTGAATTAGAAGTAATGGTAGCGGCGGAGGGGATCGAACCCACGACCTCACGGGTATGAACCGTACGCTCTCGCCAGCTGAGCTACGCCGCCACGTGGCTCCACAGGCAGGATTCGAACCTGCGACCGATCGGTTAACAGCCGATTGCTCTACCAC
>NZ_DATGTT010000041.1:0-20812 GCF_035301675.1 Lentibacillus sp.
TTTTATAAAAATCAATCGAACGCAGGTATGCATCCACATCAACGTATTCATTTGGCTGGTGTGCCAGTTTTTCGTCTCCGGGACCGTAAATCAGTGTCGGGATTTCACTTTCGGGATTTAACACCGCACCGTCTGTATAATAGGAAACCCCGTACACTGAATCGGGATCATCCTCTTTAATGCGCAGTGCTTTCGTAATAATCGGGCTTGATTTATCTGTCAGAATCGACGGCCGGTTCAACAATTCATTCATTTCAAATGACGGGGCGTCCTCTCCGGAAAACAAATCATTTAATCGCTGCTTCAGGTCAGCAAATAATTGCTTATGGGACTGAGGGGCCACGGTTCTGATATCAATATTCAGGGTACAGCGGTCCGGGATCACGTTCGTTTGAACGCCTCCTTCCATTTTGTTTGCGGAAACGCTGCTTTCACCCAGGGGGGACTTGGAAATCTTCCAATCAAGTTTTAGCGATTCAACAATTTGAATAACCCGGCCCATCCATTCTACCGCATTAATTCCTTGATCCGGCATGGAACCGTGGGCGGTTTTTCCAATGGTAACCACTTCAACCCATAGTGCCCCTTTATGTCCTGCTGCGACTTTTTCATGCGTCGGCTCACCGATCACTAAGGCTTCGACATCAGACATGTCTTCACCCTGCAAATACTGCCGTGCACCACAGCTATCCACTTCTTCACCGGCTGTTGCCAGGAAAACAATCTCCTTTGATAATTCTCTCTTTTCCTGAAAAATCGATTCAATTGCAAGAAACATTGCCGCGAGACCGCTTTTCATATCTGAGGCGCCGCGTCCGTAAAGCTTATCTCCAATCAGATCGCCGGAAAACGGCGGATATTCCCATGGCTGCTCGCCGGCCAAAACTGTATCCATATGGCCGCAGAAAATTAATTTCCCCTTGCCTTCACCTTTTAAGGAAATTTCAAAATTGCTCCGGTTTGATTCAATATCTGTGATTTTATAAGATAGGCCTGTTTCGTCGCATCTCTCGGCAAGTTTTTTGGTCACTTTGTTTTCGTTGCCCGGCGGATTAGTACTGTCGATTCGAATCAGTTTTTGCAGGAATTGAATGGCTTTCTCTTCCATGTGCTTGCCTCCTAATTTGGAAAAAATTCGACAAGGGAGGTTATTTTAACCTGCCCCTGTCCATATGCGGTGTGTTATTTATTCGAAACAGCTCCTGATTCTTGTTTTTGTAAGCTTGGGCGTGTTGCTGAGAAGAGGGAAATGTCTTGATTTGTTGTACCGGAAGTCGCTAATTGGCTTAAGATTTCCCCGACAGCACTTGAAAATTTATAGCCGTGACCGGAAAAACCGGCAGCAATCGCAATATGAGAATGTTCCGGATGCAAGTCAATAATAAAGTTTTCATCTGGTGTATTGGTAAACATACACGTCTTTCCCACATTTAGTTTACCTGCAGCCTGTGGCATAAACGTTTCTAAGAAATTGCGAATGTCCCCTTCGTCTTTCGGGTAAATCCCAAATTCACGATTCATATATTCGGGATCCAATTCTTCACCGGCATCATAGCGTCCAATCTTTAATCCGGTTCCATCAACACTTGGGAACCCGTAATAGACTCCCGTTGGCAAGTCAACGAAAAAGCCGGGAAATTCATCAGACTGATACAACGACTCGTCCGCGTCAAACCAGCCGATTGTTTGACGACTTGGCTGAAGAGGTAAATGGAGATTGAGCTCAGATAATAGTTTTCTGTTCCAGGCGCCAGCGCTGACGATCAGTTTGTCAGCGGTATAGGCCCCTTCCTTCGTCTGGACAGTCACGAAATCTTCAGAGACGTCAAGGTCGTCAACTGGTGTATTTGTCAGCAAATCAGCCCCATTCTGCAATGCAAACTTACGAAATGTACGGATGCAATTGCCGCTGAACAATACACCTGCTTCCGGTTCATAGCACCCGAAATGTCCTTCAGGGGCATTGATTCCCTGCCAGCGCTTATTGATTTCTTCGCCATGATCAAACATATCAATAGGCAATGAATACTTTTTCCCACCCGCGATTGCTTGATTGACAAAGTCCGAACTCTCAGGACCGAAAGTCACCACGCCCGTTTTTCGGAATATCGTCTCGTTGGTTTGTTTTTGCAGTTCATCCCAAAGTTCCTGAGCTCTTATGGCGAGCGGAACATATTCGTACCCTTCACCGCATGCATGGCGAATAAGCCGCGTATCACCGCTGTGGCTTCCGTTTGAATGCGGCGGATCGAAAGCATCGATAAGCAATGTTTTTGTTCCTTCCTTAGCCAGATAATACCCGGCGGCCATCCCCATCGAACCAGCTCCAACAATAATCACATCATAGTGTGATTCCATGATACACCACTCCTTTAATTAATTAGATAGTACAATACAGCAGCGTTCATTTATAAAGCGTTTACATATTTTTATGATAGCGGTAATCAACTAACAGGTAAAATGGCTAAAAATGATGAATTCCATCTTCAAAAGTGATATTTAGTGACTATTGATTTCAGTAACAGTGATGGATTCCATCATTTCTAATCATTATACATGAAGGGTTTTAGGTTTTATAATAAATCTAAATTATTCGTAAGTTCAAAAATTTCAAATGTAAAAGGGAAGACAATAGAGAGAGGAGTGTTTATTGTGGTTTATGCACATGGGAAAGTCAAAGAGGAAATAACAATACCGCCGTATGAAGGGAGAAGCACACTGTTAAAACCTGGTGAAGAATTGGTTATTATTGATGTTGATGGTAAACAAGTCGGTGATTTTGTATGTTTCAATCGAAATGATTCAAGCGAGTTCGTATCACCTGTCCATATGAGGGCATCCCTCAGCAGCATCCGGTTAAAAGTTGGTGATCCGCTCTACAGCAACAAACGCCGGCCGCTGATGACATTTGCTGAAGATACAGTTGGGAAACACGATTTCTTTTTTCCGGCATGTGACTATTATCGTTATAAAGTAGACTTCGGTTCCGAGGATCATCCGAACTGTCACGATAATCTGAAAGAAGCTCTGGAAGCGTATGGATTAGGAAATAAACCAGTTCCGGATCCGATAAACTTATTTATGAATAATGTTTTGGACGAAACAGGGGATTACGAGCTCAGTGAACCGTTATCCAATCCCGGCGACTATGTCCGTTTGCAAGCATTGGAAGAAGTGGTTATTGCATGTTCAACCTGTTCTCAGGATATGGAGCCTGTTAATGGGTGGAAAGTGACATCACTGAAAATGCAGATTATAGAGGCTGACTAATTGAATGCTGCGGTTTTTCTATTATAATAAAGGTATGAAAGGTTGGTGAAAAGCTGTGCCTTCTCAAGAAAATATTGCTGATTTATTGATCTCTTGTCCTGAAAAACCAGGCATCATTTCGACTGTTTCCAATTTTTTGCTGGAACATGATGCCAATATTATTCACTTTGACCAGAATACAACCGACCCAAGCGCGGGAATGTTGTTTATGCGGATATCGTTTGAACTGAAGGATATCGATTCTGCATACGGGCAGCTGGAAGAAGATTTGAATACGATGGCAAAAGATTATGCGATGGATTGGCAATTGAACTCTAAGAAAAAGAGAAAACGAATGGCCATCTTTGTTTCAAAAGAGGGTCATTGTCTGAAAGAACTTTTGCTGCGCTGGGAGTCCGGGGAAATTCCCGTGGATATTCCGATGGTCATCAGTAATCATGACGACTTAAGGGATGAAGTTGAACGTTACGGCATTCCCTATTATCATATTCCGTTGAACCATGGAACGAAGGCACAGGCTGAAGAAAAGGCGCTGGAGCTGATGAAAGGTAATGTGGATTTCATTGTCCTGGCAAGGTATATGCAAATTTTAACGCCTGAATTTGTATCCATTTATCCGAATCAAATCATTAACATCCATCATTCTTTCCTGCCGGCTTTTGTGGGTGCCAACCCGTACGTCAAGGCATTCAACCGGGGAGTCAAGCTGATTGGTGCGACAGCACATTATGTGACTGACGACCTTGATGAAGGGCCGATTATTGAGCAGGATGTTACGCGTGTGAATCATCGAAGCACTGCAGAAGATTTAAAGATTTCCGGCCGCCATGTGGAAAAGCAGGTGCTTGCCACAGCCGTTTCCTGGCATGTTGAAAACAAGGTATTGGTTCATGGCAATAAAACCATTTTATTTACATAGATTGGCCGGGTGCCTGTCACCTCCCGAATTTTGTCGAATTCCATCTTCTGAAAATGTTTCTGCGACAGTCAGCCCAACACAAAAATGGCATCCCTTGCGGTCAGGATGCCATTTTTTCCTGCAATTAAACCGTACTGCTTCTGGTTGATAGCCATTCTTCTTTTGTATAGGCCATTTCCCAAAATGCAAGTTCGTATTCTTTCGCGATCACGAATTGTTCCTTAATTTTTTCCTTTTCCTTGTCGCTTGCTTCCTCGGCGAGCTGATTCAACAAGTCAATTTGTTCTTGTGTTGATGTCTGAAACCAGTCGTCAGCATACATATTTATCCAATTCTGATAGATGGTCTGGCCGGGTTTTGCATCCTGGTTCGTTTTTCCAATATCCGCGTACAACCAGTAGCACGGAAGCATAGCAGCTACGGTCTGAGCAAGCTGACCGGATAGCGCTGCCCGGTACAAATGCGATGTGTAGGCGTAGGCAGTTGGCGCCGGCCTGAATTGGTTCATTTCCTCATTCGTGATGTTCAGCAATTCTGCATGCTCACGGTGTACGGTCAATTCCGCTTGCGCTGTCATTTTGGCCTTTTCGGCAAGCATACCGGTCACTTGAAAATCTTCTGCTTGCGAAGCGGCGATGGCATGCACCTTGCCAAAATGCTTTAAGTAGTAAATGTCCTGAAGAATGTAGAACTTGAACGTATCGAGCGGCAGATCCCCCTGAACAATCCCCTGGACAAATGGGTGGTTCAAACTCTGCTCCCAGCTTTCCTTTGTTGCCTGACGCACGGATTCAGTAAAGCGCATAAAAAATCCTCCCCTTCTTTATTGGTGCTGACCCGGCTTGAGCCCGGAAAAGGGAGGTCATTTGAATACGCAAGCATGATAAGATTCAACCAAATATCATGCTTAATGTATCAATTTTAATTGATGGTGACTTCCACTTTCCTCCGCTGGCACTAACCAGGTCAGGTTCAAGGGTCTTAGAGTCCACTCTAATCTCAGCCTTTTAAAAGCTCCCCTAGTGAAAACGCTATACTGAGTATACTGTAACATAAGCAGAGGGAAAAGCAAATGGGGGGCAGGTGTTTAACATGTGGGGTTTTGTGAAATCATTATACAAAATAGCAAACCAGTTTAATCAACAATAACTTGCATACCAATCTTTCTTGGCATATAATTAAAGTAGAAAGCATAATACTAAAAAGAACCCCGACAGTGGTGTGTCGGAGTTCTAATGAGTCGCGCCGCATGATGTTGCGGTGGACCTACTGAGTGAGTAATCCCCAGCTGGTACCTTTTGACAGGGTGGGGATTACTTATTTATTATCAAAACAATTAGTGTCACGACAGCAATGAGTAGCGACCCAAAGCTGATCATGAGCATGATGCTTTGATACAAAGTAATCATTTGCGGCATCACCTCCCTCCTCGTTGTGACATGACCATGTCTTCCAACGAGCAGCAAGGCTCCACCGCCCCATCCTGCTTATGCAACTCAACGTTATTATAACAAAATTAATAATTTTGCTGTAGTAAAATTTCAACACCTGTTCTTCTGAAATATTGCCTTAGCAAATGGGCTGTCCCTTCAGATTCAGCCACACCCCGTTTCTTCCTTGAGTACTTTACCGAACGCCTCTCAAATTTTTCCATTCTGTGGTTTTGCTATCTATATGCAGATATCCCCAAATATCGCCCAATTTTTCTTCAAGGCTGCGACAAAATATGATAAACTGTAATAGTGTTTAAATTACTGGATAACTAATTAGACATATGGAGGAATTGCAATGGTAAATCAACCACATGGCGGAAGATTAATCAGCCGCGAATTAACAGGACAGGAACGAGAGCAGGCAATCAAGAATGCTGAAAAACTTCAGTCGTTGACTGTGAATTCCTGGGTCGTTTCGGATATTGAACTGATTGGGATTGGCGGATTCAGCCCGCTGACAGGATTTATGGGACAGGCGGATTATGAGAGTGTCGTTGACAATACGCGTCTGGCCGATGGCACAATCTGGAGCATTCCGATCACCCTGCCGGTAACCGAAGAACAGGCTAAAAACTTTAATATTGGTGAGCAAATCGCCCTTAAAGGGGAAGATGACGTCATCTATGGAACCATCACCCTGGAAGAAAAATATACATATAATCAGGAGAAGGAAGCGCAAAATGTCTATGGTACGACAGAAGAAGCGCATCCCGGCGTGAAGAAAGTTTATGAGAAAGGCAATGTATATCTCGGTGGTCCCATTACGCTCCTTAATCGCCCGGATCACAGCCAGTTTGAAGCGTATTACATGGATCCGGCTGAGACACGTCAAATGTTTAAAGATGCAGGCTGGAAAACGATTGTCGGTTTTCAGACACGGAACCCGGTTCATCGTGCACATGAGCATATCCAGAAAACTGCGTTGGAAGCAGTTGACGGATTATTGCTGAACCCGCTTGTCGGTGAAACAAAATCAGACGATATTCCGGCAGATGTGCGGATGGAAAGCTATGAAACGATTCTTAAAAACTATTATGTGAAAGATCGTGTGCGCCTTGTCATCTATCCGGCAGCGATGCGCTATGCAGGGCCGAAAGAAGCGATTCTGCATGCGATTGTCCGGAAGAACTATGGCTGCACGCACTTCATTGTCGGACGTGACCATGCCGGTGTCGGTGATTACTATGGCACCTATGAAGCACAGCAGCTGATTGCACAGTATGAAGAGGAACTGGGCATTCAGATCTTCAAATTTGAGCATGCATTTTATTGCACAGTCTGTGAAAACATGGCATCGGCGAAAACATGCCCGCATGATAAAGAAAATCACGTTCATTTGAGTGGTACGAAAGTGCGCGGGCTGCTTCGTAACGGTGAGCGTCCGCCGAAAGAGTTCTCCCGTCCGGAAGTTGCTGATGTGCTGATCAAAGGTATGAAGGAAAACTAAGAAAGAATGTTCAAAAAGGAAGTGTCACCCGCCCTTTTGAACAACGCTTAAAAGGGGATCTGATATCCCATGTCGTTTGAAATGATGTTTGTACTGATCTTGATACTGGCCATGCTTGCCGGGCTGATCTTTGAGGTCGCCCGGCCTGACATGGTTATTTTTTCAGTACTGGTGATCTTGCTGCTGTCGGGCATTTTGACAGTTGATGAGGCCCTGAGCGGCTTTTCCAACGAAGGAATGCTGACGGTTGCGTTATTGTTCATCGTGGCCGGTGCTGTGCAGAAAAGCGGTTTGATTGATCGCTTGATGGAAAAGTGGCTTCAGAACAGCCGTACCCAAACCGGTTCGATGATTCGCTTCTTTGTCCCGACGTCGATGTTTTCAGCGTTTTTGAACAATACACCAATTGTTGTGACGTTTACACCGATCATTAAAAAATGGTGCGAAGACCGCGGGATTGCCCCGTCGAAGTTTTTAATCCCATTGTCATATGCCACCATTTTGGGTGGAACGATAACACTGATGGGAACGTCGACAAACCTTGTCGTTCACGGCTTGCTCCTCGATTTTGGCCTGGAGGGATTTTCATTTTTTACGTTGGCTGTTGTTGGCATACCGGCTGCACTCATCGGACTCATCTATTTATTTACGATCGGATACAAATTGCTGCCGGATAATAAAGGCTTCAGCCAGCAAATTAAAGAAGACTCCAAAGAGTATATTGCTGAGATGCAGGTGACACGGGCATTCGATCATCTTGATAAAAGTGTCATAGATGCCGGTCTGCGTGATTTAAAGGGCCTTTATCTGATCGAAATTATCCGAGGTGATGAACGCATTTCGCCGGTCAGCGCAACAACGGTTATTCAGGCAGAGGACCGGCTGATTTTTACCGGATTGATCTCTACAATTGCAGACTTGCAAAAGATTAAAGGTTTGCAGCTGGAAACAGGCACAAATATTGATCTGGATGATTTGAAAAACGGGACGACCAACCTGGTGGAAGCCGTTGTGTCCGACCAGTCATCACTTTTGTCCAAGTCGATTAAACAGTCACAGTTTCGTTCACGCTATGATGCAGGCGTCATTGCAGTGCACCGGAATAATGAACGGATCAAGAGCAAAGTCGGGGATATCGTATTGAGACCCGGAGACTCGTTATTGCTGCTGGCCGGTGCTGATTTTGTGGAAAAATATCAGCAGTCGAATGATTTTTTTGTCGTATCGTCATTGGATACACCGGCTACCTTGAATCAGAGTCCTGCAAAAGGCTGGTTTTCCATCGTTGTGCTGCTCGGGCTGATTATGACGGTGACATTGGGATGGCTGAGCATGTTTAAAGCGATGGCACTGGCTGTGATGATATTCCTGGGATCAAAAGTTATTGCGCCTGAAGATGCCAAAACGTATGTTCACTTTAACGTGCTGCTCTTGATTGCCAGTGCGCTGGGAATCGGTGTCGCCATGCGGAAGACCGGGCTGGCCGAATGGATGGCGGAAGGCCTGCTGCAGTTCGGCGAGCCGTTAGGACTTGTGGCCATTCTGTTTATGGTCTATATTCTGACCAATATGTTTACCGAACTGGTCACCAACAGCGCAGCAGCAGTGTTAATGCTCCCAATCGGAATTGAAATGGCGCAGACGCTCGGGTATGAGCCGATGGGATTTGCTGTCGTGATTGCAATCGCCGCTTCGGCAAGTTTCATTACACCAATCGGTTATCAGACGAATCTGATCGTATACGGTCCCGGCGGCTATAAATTTACCGATTACGTGAAAGTCGGACTCCCGCTCAGTCTATTAGTAATGATCACATCTGTTTTGATAATTTATAATGTATGGTTTTAGTGGGACACGGGGTCAGATACCCCGTCCCAAACTTATTTTAGGAGGAAAAGTTGATGGCTAAATCAGAAAACATCGTATGGCATGACTCAAAAGTAACGAAAGAAAACCGGCGGCAGCTGAACAACCATAAAAGTGCTGTCATTTGGTTCACCGGCCTGTCCGGATCCGGCAAATCAACTATTTCGGTCGAACTGGAGAAAGAATTGTACAACCAGGGTGTGCGGACGTATCGTCTTGATGGTGACAACATCCGCCATGGGTTGAATAAAAACCTCGGCTTCAGTCCGGAAGACCGCAAAGAAAATATCCGCCGTATAGGCGAGGTTTCCAAACTGATGGTGGAGGCTGGATTATTCACATTATCAGCATTTATTTCACCATATCGCGAAGACCGTGATGATGTTCGCGAACTAATGGAAGACGGCGAATTTATCGAGATATTTGTTGATGCGAGTGTAGAAACGTGTGAATCCCGTGATCCAAAAGGGCTGTATAAGAAAGCACGCGCCGGCGAGATCAAAGGATTTACCGGAATCGATGCACCGTATGAAGCGCCGGTCAATCCGGAGGTCACGGTCGATACGGATAAGCAGAGCCTTGAGGAATCGGTTGAGACGATTGTGTCTTATTTGAAAGCGAAAGGATATTTGGAATAATGGCTGACGTGAGTTTAACGAAACTGCTGCAGATTTCATTGGACGCCGGACGGGAAATTTTGGATGTGTATAAGAAGGATTTTGATGTTGAAACGAAAGATGATGATTCGCCGTTGACGGAGGCTGACCAGCGTGCCCATCATTCGATTGTACGCGGTCTGCAGGAAGCGTATTCGGAGGTTCCTGTGTTGAGCGAGGAAGGCAGCGAAATCCCTTATGACGATCGCAAGGATTGGCCGGCATTTTTCCTCGTTGACCCGTTGGACGGCACAAAGGAATTTATTAAGAAAAACGGGGAATTCACTGTCAACATTGCGTTAATTGAAGGGCAGTATCCCGTTGCAGGTGTAATTTATGCTCCGGCATTGGATACGTTCTACTTTGGCAAAGAGGGTCTGGGTGCGTTTAAATTGGAGCAGGCGTCGCAGGCAGACGTGACCGGCGATGAGACCCTGGTTGCGCAGAGTGTCCGTTTGCCGTTTGCCGAGCAGGGCGACGTTGTTAATGTGGTGGCGAGCCGCTCCCATATGTCTGAAGAAACCGAAGCATTTATTGACGGCATTCGCCGGGAAAATGAAGTCGATGTTGTGTCGGCCGGCAGCTCGCTGAAATTTTGCCTCGTTGCTGAAGGAAAAGCCGACTATTACCCGCGTTATGCTCCGACGATGGAGTGGGACACCGGCGCCGGACAGGCGATTGTTGAAGCTGCAGGAGGCAACGTGCTCCGGTATGAGGATGATGAGCGGTTTTATTATAACCGGGAAAATTTAAAGAACGGCTGGTTTTTGGTTAAAAAATAGAGAGTGGGTTCACAGTACCCCCCTCTCTTTTTTTAAAAGGCTTTTAACATTTACTCCCAAATCGATCGACAGGCGCGTCAAATCGATCGACAGTCCCAGAAAATCGCTCGAGGTTGGTACAAAATCGCGCGGCGGCACGCGGAAATCGATCGGGAGCCTCAAATCCTATCAAAAAAGAAAATATGAACAATGTCGTTTGCCATTATGCTTTCGACCGGTAATTCAGGTTATGCTCCTTAAGTGTTTTATCTTTTCCGAACAAAAAGTGTTTCGCCATATCGGGGGAGTACTTCGAGTTGATCGCTTCCACACCTGTTGCTTCAGCGATGGCACGCAGCATGGCTGGTGATGCCCCGCAGCATAAACCAATATAGTTTATACCAATATCTTTTGCCTCTTTTGCCCATTCAGCTAACTCATACCGGTTATGGTACAGTGGATCTAATGCAGTTGGAAAAGTTGTTTCTAATGGTAAATGGCAGCTGCATCCGCCATCAGGCAAGTTAAAAAATGTTGGATTCTCGTTTGTTGTGCGATAAGGAATCGGCAACCCGCCTACATAGCCTTCCACATTTTTTCGTATGTCAGCGAGGTATGGCTGCATGGTATCAGGCCCGCGAAAACAATTCATGCCAACAACCAATGCACCTTTTTCAGAGAGTCGTTTACAAGACTCATCAACCGTATAACCGTCCCGCAAAATATTTTCGCCCATCAGCCCCAATGTAATAACTGCCGGCAGCCCTTGCTTACGGATTTCCTCCAATGCGATTTGTGCCTCTTCATGATAATAGAATGTCTCCCCATTTATGAAGTCAACGCCTTCTTCCTTGCACCATTTGATCATTTCGGCAAAGATACTTCTCACTTGTTCCTTTGATTCCGCATTTTCCGGATCAAAAAGATTTGTGTTGGAAATATTGCCGGCTACCAACGCTTCCTCTGTAGGATGCTCCTTGGCAACCTCTTTTGCCAGGCGAATCGCATTTCTGTTTAAAGGCTCAAGCAATTCTTCTTTACCGATAATACGCATTTTTTCCCGATGTGCATTATATGTAAAAGCTAATACGACATCTGAACCAGCATTCATATAATCCCTGTATGTCTGTTTAAGTGCCTCAGGATTATCCAGTGCCACTTCCGGAACAAATGAGCCGGCCTGCAGGTAGCCTCTTCGTTCCAGCTCAAATAAATATCCTTCTCCCGCAATAACGGTCCCATCCTGCAAACGTTCTTCCAAACTGCGCTTCATCATGTTACCTCCTTATAATGGTGTTTATAAATATAAAAAATCCCCTTCTTAAAATAAGAAGAGGATTTATTGCCATTACTCTTCTTATCTTCAGCATGACGCTTCTGGAATTAGCACAGGACAAATGTCTGTTGCTGAGGTTTCGCAGGGCCAGTCCCTCCACCTCTCTGGATAAGAAAATCAAAATTCAATTATGATATTGTCATTTACAATACAGCTAATTAAACAGTGTGTCAAGAATAAAATAGAAGTATCCAATTAGACAGAAAAACTGACTAATTGGATTTTTTAAATTTGTAAAATATTCCATGGAAACGCTTTACAATCTGGGACCTTAGTTCTAATATATAAATATGCTATCGGTGCATCATCACCTCCCAGAAAGTGGTTTGAAGTAATTTTGCCACCATGTCAGCTTTCAGCACGATAGTAATATAAAGCCGGCCTGTTTGGTCGAGGGGAGATACGAGAATGAATAAAAACAGAATATCGTTTGATGAGCTTTTCAGCCAGAATGAGCGGAGGTTTCAATACTATAAAAATCTGAGAATTGATTCGCATCATGAATTTTTCAATGAAGGGCTCGTGATCGTTTGGCGGCCTTATCGGCAATATCGGCCGGATTTAGGTTTAATGGCTACATATTTTAGCTATGTTATTCGTGTACGTCTTATGAGAAATCACAAAAAGTAAGAACCGATTTTATAGAAATAGATATTAGATTAAAAATATCATGCCTTCACCCTATAATCGAAATGAACTTGGAAAACGAGATCTATATCGGACGAAAAAATTAATAAATATTTTATGAAAAATGGCTATTGATGACGATGGGGTGGCTGGACGAGAGCCCTCGTCCAGTTACAACTCTTTCACATCAAGCATTTTTATAAATTGGACAAAGGCTTTAACGATGTTCATTTGGAGGGAGTCTTCATGATAATACATCCAGGTTTTGCGCGTTATCGGATTTCCTGCTGGATGATTTAATGTTTTAATGACAAGATCGGGATACGGGCGTACGACGAGATTTGCTATAATTGCATATCCCAGGCCATTGATCACCATTTCTTTGCATGTTTCCACCTGGTTTACCTGAATATTAATGTTGGGATGTTCTTTGTAGTTGCTGTACCACCAATTATCCGCAATATTTTTCATCTTCTCGTCTGTATGATAATCAATACGCGGCATTTTCGGGAGATTGTCCCATTCAAATTTCCATGGTGATGCAATGCATACTTCTTCTTCATAGAGCAATTCTTTCTGGTCATTCCAATTGTAGTCGCCTTTGATGAAACTGATATGCACATCATGATTGAGGATCCGCCGGTGTATTTCGCTGCTCCAGCCGGTAACAACCTGGAATTCCACGTTTGGGTAAGTTTGTTTAAAAAGCCGCAGTATTTTTGGCATTTTATTCAAAGCGAAAAAGTTTGACGCACCCACCCGTAATGTTCCTGTTACCTCCTGTTTCATATTATTCAGCTTTTCCTCAATTCTTGTCTGCTCCCGGAGCATTTTTCTTGCATGAAGCGCAAGTTCTTCTCCTTCTGGTGTGAACGTGATTCCCCGCTGTTTTCGAATGATCAGCTGCACACCATAATGTTCTTCAAGACTCTTTATGCGTGTTGTTAATGTCGGCTGTGATAAAAATAAATGTTTAGCAGTTTGTGTGATATTTCCGGTTGAATACAGAACATCAAGCATTTCCCAGTTTTGATATTTCAACAACATTCATCCCTTTATTTCTGATATTAAAAAAATTTATGTTTAATTATTGAAATTATATATTTTTATAATTGTAAATTCAACTTTATAATAGTGTTACAGATTATGAACCATGTACACAGGAACAACAAGAATGCGGAGTGAAAAGGTTTTCATTATGAAGAACTCATTATTGCAAAGGGGATGACTATGAAAACAGAAGAAACGTTTGTTCCGGGGTTAAAGGGTGTTGTTGCTTGTGAGACGGGTATTTCCCTATTGGATACAGAACGGGAAAAGATTAATATAAGAGGGCATGACTTGATTGATTTATCACAGGGAAAGACCTATGCAGATATGGTTTATCTGCTGTTGGAAGGGTCACTGCCCGATGACCGGGAAAGAGAGAAGCTGGAGAAAAAACTGAAGGCGCATTATGATATTCCAGAAAATGTGATGGAAGTGCTGGAGATGCTTCCGGAAAATATGCACGCCATGGATGGACAGCGTACTGCAATATCCGTGCTGGCCGGATATGATGATAAGATTGATGACCGCTCAATTTCTGTGAATAAAGAACGTGCTTATGAACTATTGGGCCAATTGCCGGCAATAACGGTAAACAGCTATCGCATTCTTAACGGAAAGGCCCCGGTAAAGCCGGATCCGGAGCTGTCATACAGTGCGAACTTTTTGTATATGATTACGGGGAAAGAACCGACAGATTTCCAGTCGAAAATTTTTGACAGCTCCCTGTTGCTGTACAGTGAACATGAAATGCCGAACTCAACATTTACGTCAAGGGTGATTGCATCGACTAACTCAGACATGTACGGTGCATTGTCCGGTGCGGTCGCTTCACTGAAAGGGAATTTGCATGGCGGTGCGAATGAAGCTGTGATGCGCATGCTGAAGGAGACGGATTCGGTTTCCGGTTTTGAACAATTAATGAAAACCAAACTGGAGAAAAAAGAGAAAATCATGGGCTTTGGACACCGGGTATATATGAACAGAATGGACCCGCGTGCATTGGTGATGAAAGAATCTCTGAAACAGCTTTGTGATATGAAAGGAGACACAACGCTGCTTGAAATGTGCGAAGCCGGTGAACATATTATGAAAGAAGAAAAAGGGTTGTACCCGAATCTTGACTATTATGCTGCACCAGTATATTGGATGCTTGGTGTTCCAATTCCGTTATATACACCAATCTTTTTCAGTTCCAGAGCTGCCGGCCTGTGTGCACATATTATTGAACAGCATGACAACAACCGCCTGTTCCGGCCGCGGGTGAAATATACCGGAAAAGAATTGGAATGAAGTTTACGAAACAGTCTTATAAATACAACTTCTATATGGAAACAGAAAGGACGTTGACAATGGAAAAGGTAAAAGATCAACAGAAAGTCGATGCGGTATTGGAAGAAATAGCAGATTATGTCTTATACAAAGAAATTACGAGTGAGGAAGCTTTTTCAACTGCACATTATGTGCTGTTAGATACACTTGGCTGCGGAATTCTTGCATTGGATTATCCGGAATGCACAAAGCTTTTGGGGCCAATTGTTCCCGGCACGATGGTTCCTGATGGGACACGGGTGCCAGGTACTCCCCATGTGCTTGACCCTGTACAAGGGGCATTTAATATTGGCGCGATGATTCGCTGGCTTGATTATAATGATACATGGCTTGCTGCGGAGTGGGGACACCCGTCAGATAACTTAGGTGGCATTCTTGCTGTGGCAGATTATCTCAGCAGAAAACGCATCCGCAATGGCGAGCAGCCGGTAGAGATTCGCGACGTGCTGGAGGCGATGATTAAGGCACATGAAATTCAAGGTATTCTTGCGTTGGAAAACAGTTTGAATCGTGTGGGACTTGACCATGTGCTGTATGTGAAGATAGCGACGACAGCTGTTGTTGCCAAAATGCTCGGCGGAAGCAAGGAAGAAATCATGAATGCCTTGTCAAACGCGTGGATTGATAATTCCAGCTTGCGCACCTATCGCCATGCACCAAACACTGGTTCAAGAAAATCATGGGCTGCCGGGGATGCCACCAGCAGAGGCGTTCGTTTGGCAATGATGGCTGTTCAGGGTGAGATGGGCTATGCGACAGCGTTAAGTGCACCCGGCTGGGGTTTTCAGGATGTGCTTTTTAATAAGCAGGAATTAACGATAAGCCAGCCATTCGACAGCTATGTTATGGAGAATGTTTTATTTAAAGTGGCATACCCTGCTGAGTTTCATGCACAAACAGCTGCGGAGGCTGCGGTACAGCTTCATCCGGAAGTGAAAGACCGTTTGGATGACATTGATCAAATAAGCATCACGACCCATGAGTCTGCTATCCGGATTATCGATAAAAAAGGACCATTGTATAACCCTGCAGACCGTGATCATTGCATCCAGTACATTACAGCAGTCGGACTGATGAACGGCAATGTGACAGCAGAAGATTATGAAGCAGAGGCAGCCGCAAATTCAATGATCGATACATTGCGTGACAAGATGGTACTGACTGAAAACAAAGCATATACGGAAGATTATCTGGATCCGGAAAAACGTTCAATTGCAAATGCAGTACAAATTCACTTTAAAGACGGTACAACAACAGATAATGTGGAAGTAGAGTATCCGCTGGGTCATCGATTCAGAAGGGAAGAGGCAATGCCTGAATTGCGGAAAAAGTATTCTTTCAATCTTTCTGCAGCGTATGCAAAGAAACAGCAGCGGGAAATTGAAAGGGCAAGTTTTGATTACCAGAAACTTACCGTAATGGCGGTTCATGAATTTGTAGATCTTTTCGTTAAGTAAAAAGGGAGGAAGAAAGCATATGGCATGGATTGTTGATCCTTCATCAACACAAGAAGAATTGGCAGCTCAGTTTAAGGAATTAATTGTAGGCGAGGATATTTTGCAAATCCCCGGTTCCCATGATTCGATGGCCGCATTGATGGCCAAAAAAGCAGGTTTCCAGGCACTCTACTTGTCAGGCGGGGCGTATACAGCGAGCCTTGGAATTCCTGACCTTGGGATGATTACGTCAACAGAGGTGGCAGAGCGGGCGAAAGAATTGGTCCGCGCCGCAAATCTGCCGGCGCTCGTTGATATTGATACAGGATTCGGCGGTGTACTGAATGTTGCACGAACCGCTGCAGAAATGTATGAAGCGAAAGTTGCTGCCGTACAAATTGAAGACCAGCAGCTGCCTAAAAAGTGCGGACATTTAAACGGAAAACGTCTAGTGACAAAAGAAGAAATGGCACAAAAAATTAAAGCGATCAAAAAGGTCGCGCCATCCCTTGTTGTTGTTGCAAGAACGGATGCAAAGGCAATTGAAGGTGTAGATGCTGCCATCGAACGTGCTGCATTTTATGTAGAGGCAGGAGCAGATGCAATTTTTCCGGAAGCATTGAAAACGGAAGAAGAATTCCGTTCGTTTGCGGAAAAAATTGACGTGCCACTGCTTGCGAACATGACCGAATTCGGCAAAACACCATATTTCACTGCCCGGGAATTTCAGGATATGGGCATGAGCATGGTCATCTACCCAGTAACATCAATGCGGGTAGCAGCGAAAGCCTATGAGCGCATTTTCAAGATGATAATGGAAGAAGGGACGCAAAAAGAAGGTCTTTCCGATATGCAGACACGGGAAGAGCTGTATGACACAATATCCCATTACGGATTTGAAGAACTGGACAACAATATTGCTAAAACGATTTTGGAGTAGGTGCCTGTCACCACCCGAATTTTGTTGAATATTGTCGAGGCAGAATGGTGGCATGGGATTCTATCAGTAAAATTAGTTGAATAGAAAAATCACTATCGGGGAGCTTGGTAACGATGTCTAACCGGATTATTGATGCGCATATTCATCTGGATATGTATAAACCGGACGAACGATCGCTGATTCTTGATGAAATGGAAGCCAGTGGTGTTGATGTGCTTATTTCTGTCTCAAACCACTTGGATTCAGCCAAAAGAAATCTGCAATTGGCCCGCGAGGACTGCCGCATCAAACCGGCGATTGGCTATCACCCGGAACAGCCGCTCCCATCTGATGAAGAAATTTCGGATCTGCTGGTGCTGATTAATCGCCACCAGCAGGCCCTTGCTGCTGTCGGAGAAGTTGGGCTTCCTTATTATTTGCGCCGCGAAGGCAAAGCGGGTGCGCGAGAGGCGTATATAAATATTTTGGACGTGTTCATTCAAAAAGCGGTTGAGCTGGATAAACCGGTTGCGCTGCATGCTGTTTATGATGATGCGCCGGTGGTATGTGGCCTGCTCGAAAAACATTCAGCTGCGAAGGCCCATTTTCATTGGTTTAAAGGCGACTGGCGGACGGCTGAGCGGATGATAAGAAACGGCTATTACGTGTCGGTCACACCGGATATCTTATACAAGGAAAAAACACGGGACTTGGCCCGGAATTATCCATTGGAGAAAATGATGGTGGAGACGGATGGTCCATGGCAGTTTGAAGGAGTTTTCACCGGAAAAATGACCCACCCTTGCATGATCCACCGGTCAATCCGTGAAATTGCCGGTTTAAAGCGTATGCCAGCTGAGGATGTTTATGCCCGGTTATACGATAATGCGTACCGGTTTTATGGGATGTGACGGCATGCAGATAAATCTATTTTTTGTCTAAATCATTTTTAAAAGGTATACTAGTCATACAGGAGTTTGTAAGCGCATTCATAAGAGGAGGAAGGTTTATGAAAATCAGGGACAAAGTTGCCGTGGTAACCGGTGCAGCATCCGGAATGGGGAAAGCAATAGCGACTCTGTATGCAAAAAACGGTGCGAAAGTAATCGCGGTGGATCTTAATGAAACAGGTGTACAGGAAGCCGTTGCTGAAATTGAAGAAAACGGGGGTACCGCCACAGCTGTCGCGGCGAATATAGCAAAAGAAGAAGACGTACAGAATATGATTGATACGGCAGTTGAGACGTATGGAACGCTGGATATTCTCGTTAACAATGCCGGGATTATGGACAACATGATGCCTGCTGCTGAGTTAACGGATGACCTTTGGGAGAAAGTGCTATCGATTAATACGACAGGGTTGATGCGGGCGACACGTAAAGCGTTATCCATTTTTCTGGAAAAGGAAAGTGGTGTAATTGTAAACATGACCTCTTCAGCAGGACTCGCCGGATCAAGAGCCGGTGCTGCGTACACTGCCTCCAAGCATGCTGTTGTAGGCTATACCAAAAATGTTGGCTTTCAATATGCGGAAAAAGGAATCCGCTGCAATGCGATAGCCCCTGGTGGTGTTAATACGAATATTGGTACTACCATGGCCAATCCAAGCGAGTTCGGCATAGAGAGAGCGATGTCCGGTTCAGGTAATAACCCAAGAAACGGTGATCCGGAAGAAGTGGCCAAAATAGCTTTATTCCTTGCCTCTGCTGACTCAGATTTTGTCAATGCAGAAGTGATCAGAGCGGATGCAGGCTGGTTGGCTTATTAATAAAAAAACAAAAAATTACCCGCCTTCAAACTGATTGATTGTGGTTTGGTTGAGAAAGGTGGAAAAAGCGTGTAACTCGTGTGTGAATAAAGGATTGCCAAATACTGTTATTTTTTGGGGGTGACTATTTATAGTTAATGATTCCGCGTTTAAAAAATTATCCGATCATGGGGGCATTATTCCTCGTTATGATGGTTTTTCAACCGTTAATCTCGTATCATCTTTATTAACCCAATATGGCGTGAAAGACTTGCCGTCACCCGCTCTTGATCAAAGTATCGTTAACCCGGACCTCTTTGATGGTGTCAAGGATGTGGTTTTTGTAATTGTTGACGCACTCGGATATAACCAGCTTAACCAATATATTTCATCAGGTGCCATGCCGAATATTGAACGATTTGTTAGCGAGGCCCGGGATGGCGATGGGGTGTTTGCGTCATTGACAACGGTTTTTCCTTCAACGACTGCGGCAGCTTTGACGGCTATCTATACCGGTGCTATTCCGGCTAAACATGGGCTATCAAGTTTTTCAGCATACATACCTGAACTAGAAGACGTTACTAATCTCGTATTCTCCTATGGCTTTTCTGATGGCCGGCAGATTAACGGCTTTGATCCCTTTTTGAATCAGCCGGCTTTGGCGCAGTATCTATTGGATAAAGGTGTGCAATCAACGTCCATTACGGATAAAAATTTCAAAGGCTCGCTGCTGAGTGCGGTGCATCATAGAGGCAGTGGTTTTTCAGGCTACCATTTTCCTTCAACGATTCCCACATTAGCTGCTGATGCTTTGCGCCCCAACGAGAAAAACTTCATGACCATCTATTGGCCGGGGCTTGATACGTGTGCCCATAAGTATGGACCGTTGAGCAATGAAACCGAAGATGAAGCCTATAATGTTGATGCCGTATTTGCGCGGATTGTGGAGCGGGTGAAAGCAATCAAAGGGGGCGCAAACGATACATTATTTGTCATGACAGCAGATCACGGTCAGGTGTTCATTGATGAGGAGCAATCCCTGAATCTAAATTCATATCCGGATTTGTTGTCGAAGTTGCGATTGCCGCCGGCCGGTGAACGGCGCTCGTTATATCTTTATCCAAAAGATGGGGAGGAGCAAGCAGTCCGGGAATGGGCCGAGGAAAGAGGAGCCACTGTTTTCACCCGGCAAGATGCACTATTTCATGGATTATTCGGAAACGACCGGATTGACCCGAATTTAGCGGAGCGGCTGGGTGAATTAATCGTTCTGCCGCCCGAGACATCCCAGTGGGTTTATGCCCCGCCAAAAGCTAAAGGTTCGCTCGGTTTCTTTAAGGGAGCTCACGGCGGTTTGCATGAAGACGAAATGCTTGTTCCTTGTTTGATGTGGAGAGGTTGATATTTTATCGTTTCAGTTTAATGAGTTAATTACATTCAGAACTAAATGTAGGTTCCGCTGATGAATGGTTAGCGGGATTTTTTGTATACTAATTGCTGATTATTATATAGACTGTTTTGAAAACAACTGATGCTGGATCAATCATTAGGTTTATTCAAGGCTGGCTTAATCTAAATGATGGCTTGCTGTCCAATGGGAACTTTCGCGGACCGCAAAACTGCAGGAAGGCAAGAAATACCAAAATATTGAAAACAGTAATTCAGATACCCCAAATGGTGTGATAGAATTGAAATTGAGTTTTTATTTACCCAATTTGCGGTAGTATGCAGTATAGAATATACATAAAATTGCTGGTGAGTAAGCCGATTCCTTAAACTGCGGCGGAATAGGTCTGCGGAAAGGGGGCGTCCATGATGGATCAAATACATACCAGATCAAGACAGCGAATCGTAAAAGAAGAGCTGGAGCAGCTGGAAAAGGCGCATTACATATCATCTGAGGTATCCGCACAAGTTGCGGGAGCACATGATCGGTATTATGCCGATCTTGAACAA
>NZ_DATGTT010000042.1:0-48139 GCF_035301675.1 Lentibacillus sp.
AAAAGAGAAACTTCTGCTCGAGAACAGAAACTCCCGCCCGAATAGAAATTTCATTCCATAAATGGGCACATCAAACCTTATAAGTTATCTACCCTTATACCCTTTCCGGAAAATTTCCTGGACGGGATGGACGGTAACATATGCGTTCGGATCAATGTCATCAATAATTTTTCGGAATGGAACAATTTCATATCGATTGATGACCAGGTAGAGAACTTCCCGCTGTGATCTGGTATAGCCGCCTTGTCCTTCCAGCACCGTTATACCACGGGCCATTTTATTCGTAACAGCGTCCAGAACCTCATTAGGTGAGCTGGAAATAATCATGACCGCTGTTCGTTCATTGGCACCTTCGACCACAACATCAATAATTTTTGCCCCGACATAAACGGAAACAAGCGTGTACATGGCGCGTTCCTGACCGATAATAAACGCTGAACCGGCGATGACGGCAATATCGATAATCAGCATTCCTTTGCCGATTGTCCACCCAAATGCCTGGTTGGCGAGCCTGGCAAGGATGGCGGATCCGCCTGATGTCCCGCCGGCACGGAAAATCAGACCAAGGCCGAGGCCAACTCCAAGGCCGGCGAATAAGGCTGCCAGCAGCATGTCATCGTTGATTTCAGAACCCCAATCAACGGTGACGTGCAAAAAAAGTGATGTAAAAATAATACCGAGAATCGTATAGATGGTGACACGTTTTTCAAAAAACTTATAGCCGAATGCAATCAGTGAGCTGTTCAGCACAAGGTTAACAATGCCGGGAGACCAGTCGAACAGATAATAGGTGACAATGGTTACCCCGATAACACCGCCTTCCGATAATCGGTTCGGGATGGCGAAATAATTGACCCCGATGGCAAATATGAACGACCCGATGATAATCATAAATGTATCGCGAATTGTTTGATTCATAAACAGTCCTCCTTCGCGGTTATAAATCTAGTGCCGTAATCAAAATAAGTCGCAGTCTATTATAACGGAAGCTTAGTTGTTTGAGAAATGAAGAGGGTTAAATACGGCAGGGTTACTTGTTCACATTAATCCGCGCGACAGGCAGCGAATTTCGCGCAGCAGTCCTGTTAAATCGCGTGACAGGCGGTAAAAATCGCGCGCGGCGGTATCTTGCTAATCCGTGCAACAACCATTGCATTCGCGGAACGAAAAATTACTTTCGCGCGACACTTGTAAAATATCAAGCGTTCTCCAGCACGTAAAATCATATAAAAAACCGGGCATCCACAATGCCCGGTTGAATCAATTTAAAGACTCAATTATTCATCTTCATTAAACGTAATGACACGGCCCCACAGATCTTTCGTTCCCCAGATACCGCGGCGGAGCACTTCCAGCTGAACGACCTGGCTGTGGTCAACGAACACGTTCACTTCCGGACCATAGTTTTTGATATACCATTCAAAAACATCCGGGTCGGCCGCTTCAAACATAACATTTTCAGTGCCAAGCTCCCGGGCAAATTGGGTAGCAATTTCCGTCCGCCATTCATTGACGCTTTCAGTTATGCCTTCTGATTCGATCATCAGCATATAAGCTCCTGCTTCAAGACAGCGTTTGCCGACTTCAATAGCTTGTGATGGATCGGTGATGCCTTCAGCTTCATTTTGTTCGGCTGTATTTGTTCCGCCGGCTCCGAATTGAACGCCGATTTCCGGTTTGGCAAGCAATCCTTTTTTCTGCACTTTTTCAACGAGGCGTACAATGTCATCGGTTGGCATCGTAATGAACCCAGTTGAAATTTCAATGATGTCGAAGCCGAGACGCTTACACTCATTAAGGTAATGATCGACAGCCTCAGGTCCTTGCGTCAAAACAGTCTCCATAAAGCCGCCGGTTGAAACTTTCACATCATAGTCATGAGCAAGGTCAAGCAGTTCCCGCAGTTTATCTTCCGGATAAAGTATAAACGATCCTCCGGAAAATTTTAGAATGTCCACATAGTCACCCATTGTTTCCAGAATATCCCGCAGATAACCGGTGCCCATGGGAGTATAGTATGGACCGCGGATTTCAGTAAGCCCTTTGTTACGCGGTTTTTCCTGACGGCTGTTCATCTGAATTTTTTGGAAAGCTCTTTGGTTACTCATATGATTCATCCTCCTCAGGTTTGATTTGACCAAGCAGTTCCGTTAACTCGCTGACTTTTACATTTTCCAGATTTTTAATCGTGTCTGCGATTTTACTGGCAAGTGCACTGTCAATGCCCCGGGTCAGTCCATTGTATTTTTCCATCAGGACATCCCAGCTGGCGGGCTGTGTTTTGAAACCCTGGTAATCGCGTTTTTCTACATCAAAAATCTGTCCGTCATTTGTTTCAAGTTCAATCCGGCATGCCATTTCGTCCGGAAAGCGGCTGCTGTAGTCGTCATCAGGCTTGACATTGACTTTCTGCAGCAGTTCCTGGATATCGTCGCGCTCGATACGATCAGGTTCATATTGCTCCGGCATGACCTGACCGTCAAGGTAGGCAGCAGCCAGCATATATGGCAGTGAATGATCGGCTTCTTCTTTGTACCGAATCAGTTTCTTGCCGCCTTCTTCCCCGCCGCCGATAATGTTATAAGCAACATCAAATGTGGTGAGCCGAATTTCCTTAATATTTTCTGGTTTAATATTTTCATGATCCCGAATTTCAAGCAGACCTTCAATGGATGATTGTGAATGAATTTCGGCATTGAAGCGTTTAATGATTGTATCGGTGACCCGTTCAAGATTTTCCTTATCCCAGTCGATTGCAAAGTCGCCTGCAATCGAGTCCATCAATCCTTTGTTGCCTTCAAAAACTTCTCTTGGGCCGGTGATGCCGTACTTGGCCAGCATGCTTGCGTGCATAGCGCCCATTGCTGTATTCGGGTACGCAAGCCCCTTCCAGTTTGACAATTCACCTGTTCTGGTTACTCGAAGTGAATTATAGCCTGTGCCGGCGATTGCGATGGCATTGGCAATATGACCGCTGTCAAGTCCCATTACCCGTGCCGCTCCGGCTGCAGCACCATATGCACCCTGAACAGTATGATCAAAACCGTATTTTCGGACAGGTGCAACATCTGACAGGCGACACTGTATTTGATAGGCAATCGCCAGTGCCAGCAAAAAGTCTTTTCCGTCAGTATCAGCATACTCAGCAGCTGCGAGTACCGGTGCGATATTGTCGGATGGGTGTCCTGTTTCTTCCTTTGCAAGATATGAATCATTAAAGTCGAGGTAGCGGACAGCCGCTCCATTGTAAAATGCTGCATAATCAGGCGTTGTTTTGCCTCCGCCTATGAGCGTTACAAGCGGTTCACCACCAAGATCCCCTGTCATCCGGCGAATATTTTTGACCGGTTCGCCGTTAAGTGCACCGATTGCTACACCGATTGAATCGAGCATACGGCCCTTCAGTGCTTCCTTTGCTTCATTGGACAGCTTATTCCAGTCGGCATGGTGCACCCAATCGGCAAGCTGTTCGACCATCGTTCTTTCGTTTGACAAGTGAATCACCTCCAAAATGTGTTGGAACTCCCGCTTGAACGGGGCAGGGAAGATCCCCGTTTTAGGCGAGCCTCAGTGGCCACAAAGAGGAATCAGGAAGGAAGTTTCTAACCTCCCTTCACTTATTATGATATGACATTTAATGATAAAAATAAATTATTTAAACTTAAAAAACCGATATTAAATACTTATATCATGTGATAAGTTAATGTTTTAGTTTGATTAGAGCGCTGATGAAAGCCAGTACTGATTTTTCTTCCCGGATAATAAAATGGTATTAGTGATCTGCAGGAGGGGTTCTATGCGGAAGATAGCTGTCATCCTTATCGTGTTAATCGGTGGTGTTGCAGTGTTTTTGTTCTTTCACAAGTCGAACGAAAAACAAGCAGCTGAAACGGCTGAGGCATTTTATGCGTATGAACAGGATGGTAATTTTTCCGATTCATGGGAGTTGTTTCACCCAGTGATGAAAGAGAAATTTGATAAAATCGATTATTTACAGGACCGCGCTCATGTATTTATGGATCATTTTGGTGTAACGACATTCACTTTTTCGGTAGGGGAAGCAACGGAAATGGAGGACTGGGCCTTTGAAAATAATGCGGATACAATTGATACCGTTTATCAGGTACCCGTAACACAGGTCTTTAAAGGGAAGTACGGAAATTTCACCTTAACGCAAAATATGTTTGTCACCGATGTCGAAGGTGAATGGAAAGTGCTTTGGAATTATAAAAAATAATCAAATGGCTTAACTTATAGGTAAATCTTCGGCTTCGGCAAAACAAACCGAGTCAGGATTTTTTGTCAATGATATAAGAAAGCATAAACTTTTGGCTCTACGAATGCTTTAAGGCCTTCATCCGCGTTATGAAGGCCAAAAGTAATCGAATTGCTGAAAAAACTTCCTCATTAGGATAATGAAGAATGAATCACGGCGGAATAATCAGGGTGTCGTTCATCAAGTATTTAAAGCCAATTTACTCATCCTTAATCCGATACAAATAAATTCGATATATCGACTTGTCGTTTTCGAAGCTCCGCTCAAAAGCGAGTCCGTTTTCCTCATGATTTTCAATCGGCAGCGCCGACAGAACATAATCGCCCCCCATCTCACGGAGTGCATCTGTATTGATGTTCAGGTTGTCGAGGACTTCATCACTGGTTTTCTTAAAGACATAATTCTCGCCAAGTTCAGCCACATACATATACAATCGGCCGCCCCACGTATCAAAATAATTTTTCAGAGACGGATTTTTGTCCAATTCCGGCGCAATAATATCCCTGAATTGCCGCTTATACTCCAGTGGAAAACTGTTATTATACGTATCCAGTGTATAAAATCCGTTAAATTGCGCGATGGTCGGGTGCATGGCGATACTAACCACCCTGTATTCCGACTGATCCTCCCCAATATAGTTCTCGATTGATTCGAACAGCTCTTCGGAATAAAACTCTTCGTATGTCGGCATTCCGAGCCGGTCGTACTTCAATTCTTCATTCAGCCAGAATACACTCGCACATTGTGCAATAATTAGAAGGGTGACAATTGTTTTCCCGAACCGCATATGTTTCCATAAAAGCCACAACGCCAGGGCAAAGCAGATATACCAAATCATCGGATCCAAAAAATGAATCCGGCTGAAATTGAATGTATTAGCGAGCATCATGTTATCTTTGACAATGCGCCAGCCTTCCCAGTACCAGAATGCATACCAGAGGGAAAGTGCTGCATTGAACAGCAGCAAACTAGCGAGCAGCATTGGTCTTAAACGTTTGAAAATAGCCACGACAAAGGCTATCCCGATAACAGGAAGAATGATATATGTATGAATAGCCATGTCATGTGTGTGTCCGGTAAGAAAATTTTTAAAAAACAGGCTGATGGTTTCGATCAGGCTGTTATGTCCCAAATCTAGAGCTTCGCGGTGGGACGTAAAGCCTTCATTGATAAACATGGAATAAATGACCATGTAATTTTTGATCAGATAAATACCCGTCATGCCGGCAATGGCTGTGAAAAATGCCCAATTGCTGTGTTTGGAACGTATCCAATCTACCAGCCAAAAAACACCCATCAGACCAAGGAAAAACACAAATGTTAATATAAAGTTTGAGAAAAATGGAATCAGCATTAGCGTCAGCCAGTGATACCAGGGTGTTTGCCATCTGTTGTCCCGGATGGACAGGAATAAATAGAGCGCGAGCGGGAGTCCGGCAATTGACAAGAGCCCAGACGGCCAAAAAGGGAGCATGGCAAATGCGAGGGAGACCCCTGTAACGAGCCATTTCGAGCTGATAAGCCGCCGCAGCAGCAGATACATCCCAAAAAATCCGGCAAACCGCATAATCGTCTGACCGATTGTGTAGGCGGTCATCGGTTCAAACAGCGTATAGAACCACACCATTATGTCCAATGGTGTGGCAAGCGTACTGCGTGGCAGACCGTTGATGACATTGGGCAGTTCAGACATTGAAAAAAATTGCCCGCTTTCTGCCAGCAGTTTGTACCAGACGATATTTGAATCCATGTTATCGTGTACACGAATATGCGTGTCCTCACCCAGAATGTAATAGGGTGACAGATAAACAGCAATCATCAGACAGGCAATCAGAATATGTTTATAGTTTGAAAAAACGTTTGATATGGCTGATGACATGATCTACATCCTTTTCTTTCATTCCGTAATACAAAGGGAGGCGGAGGAGTTTTTCGCTTTCAGCCGTCGTATAAACATCACTTCCGGTAAATTGGCCGAATGTTTGCCCGGCTTCGGATGAATGGAGCGGCACATAATGTGAGACAGCCATGATGCCCTGTTCTCTCAGATAATCCATCAATTCGGAGCGACGGTCGGTTTTTATGTAAAACATATGGCCATTATGTGTGCAATTGTCCGGGATGAAGGGTGTCGAAATCTCCTCAACGTCTTGCAGGCCGTCATAGTATTTTCGCCATGTTCGAAGTCTGTCCGCCATAATTTGTTCGGCGTACTCCAGCTGGACGGAAAGATACGCGGCATTCAGTTCGCTTAACAGATAGGATGAGCCGATATCACGCCATGTATATTTGTCAACCATCCCTTTGGCAAATTGCTGTCGGTTTGTTCCTTTCTCCTGCAGAATTTCAGCCCGTTCAACGGCGTCCGTGTGATTCACGATCAATGCGCCACCTTCACCACATATAACGTTTTTCGTTTCATGAAAGCTGAATGTGCTGAAATGGCCAATGGTACCGAGCTTCCTGTCATGATATGTGCTCGTCAGTGCTTGAGCAGCATCTTCAATTACCCATAGGTTATGGCGGTCGGCGATATCCATAATTGCGTTCATATCACAGCTGACACCGGCATAGTGGACAACGGCAATGGCTTTCGTTTTTTCGGTGACGGCGGCTTCAATGGCTTCAGGTGATATGTTCATCATTTCCGGTTCCACATCGACAAACCGGATGGCCGCTCCTCTTAATGCAAATGCATTTGCCGTAGAAACAAAGGTATAAGAGGGCATAATGATTTCATCTTCCGGTCCTGCTCCGGTCAGGAGTGCTGTCATCTCCAACGCTGCCGTGCAGGATGGGGTCAGAATTGCCCGCTCACAGCCGAGGTAATCTTCCAGCCAGGTAGAGCATTTTTTATCGAATGGCCCATTGCCGGAAAGTTTTTGATTTGTAATGGCTTCATGCATTGCGGCTTCTTCTTTTCCGATATAACAGGGTTTATTAAAGGGTATCATTTGAAAAACTCCTCACAGTGATTGACTCGTTACGACGATGCCGGCAACAATCAGTCCAAGTCCCACGATTTTATGTACAGTTACCGGATCGCCAAATAGAATAGCAGACAGCAGGAACACAAGTATAAATGAAAGACTCATAAACGGATAAGCAAAGCTGATATTAAACTTGGTCATCGCCGCCATCCAGCATAAAGCAGCCAAAAATGCAGAAGCGAACCCGGAAATAATCCACGGGTTCAGTAAAAGCTGCAACAGGAACAGAAATTTATCCCATAATGCTTCCGGCAGTGTGCCTGCCTGATCAACCTGCCATTTTAAAACGAGCTGTCCATAGACAGTGAAGATGACCGTTCCGAATATATAGAGATACCCCATCACAATACCTCGCCATTGAGTTTATGATAGACATCAATCGTACTCTTCAGTCTGAAACCAAGCGCATAAAACAGGTTCAATGACGCAACATTGGCAGCTGATATGGACGTCCTCAGTTCACTATATCCGGCCTCAAACTGATCATTGCATGCCAGACTGGTATAAGCCTTGGCAAGCCCTCTGCTGCGGTATTCCTCACGTATCCCGAGCAGCAGGACTTTATCCTGATCAAATCCGTAAAAGCCTGCTGTATCATCGTCATATTTCAGCGCAATAATCTTTCCGTCATCCAGCAGATCATTTACCCAGTTGATGTACCGTTTATCAGCCATTGAATCCGGAATGTTAAAGTCACGGTGAAATCGACCGTGTACGAATGCTTCTTCAGCAATCTCCAGGATGGCACCACGGTCATAAGTCCGGGAAAGGCTGATACCCTTTTCCTCAAAGAGCTGCAAATTCCTTTTTTTGCAAACTGGCTCAATTAATGTATCGACATAATAAAAGCCATGGCGCAGAAACGGCTCAGGGTTTTCGAGCGGCCCCACTTTCAATGTGTAATGGCCTTTGTTTTGATCCGTCTCCTCAAGCGCTTCCTCAGATGTATTCATCAGTTCATATGTGTTGATATTGAAATTCCGTTTATCCCACGGGGTTTCGCGTAAATGGGTCATATTATCACCTCTGTTCATCATTGCTTTCAGTCGTTTCACGGATCAGATAAAGGGGTCTGCCTTTTGCTTCATTAAAGACTTTTCCTATATACATACCAAGTATGCCAAAATTAAAAAATACCAGCCCGCCGATAAAATAAATGGAGACCATTACACTGGTCCATCCTTGTACAGGCTGAGCCAGAAAGAAGTAACGCACAAACAAATAAAGACCATACAAAAATGATCCAAGTGCTAATAAAAAACCAAACTGTATGGACAGCCTCAGCGGTTTATTGGATTGGGATATGATAGCATCTGTTGCCAGTGTGATCAGCTTTTTGGGATTGTAGGATGTTTTGCCTTCCTTTCTGGCATTGTGCTCGACCGGAACACTGGCTGTTTTGTAGCCCATCCACTGGATAAACAACGGAAAGAAACGGTTCTGTTCGCGCATTTGCCTGAATGCAAGGACTACTTTCCTCTCGCTGATGCTGAAATTGGCTATCGTGTGATCGGATGTTTTTCCGGTGAAGTAATCGTATACACGGTAAAACATTCGGGATGTATTACGTTTGAGCCAATTATCCTGACGTTCAACTCTGTTTGCAAACACGACCTCATATCCTTCCCGGGCTTTCTCATATAATGCCGCGATTTCCTCCGGGCGGTCCTGAAGGTCACAGTCCATGACGACAATCCAATCACCGGATGCATAATCGAGTCCGGCTGTAATGGCATGATGCTGGCCGAAGTTGCGGGCAAAGTCAACCCCTTTGATCCGGCGGTCCTGTCCGTGCAGCTCCAGAATTGTTTCCCATGCGTTGTCAGGGCTTGCATCGTTGACCAGGATAATTTCCAAATCGGCTGGAATCGATTCGATGGTGTTAATAATCCGGCTGCACAGGTCTTTTAAACAAGTTCCGCAGCCATACACCGGAATAACTGCAGAAATCAAAGGATAGCTTTTTCCCATTGGTCAATATACCATTCTACTGTTTTATTAAGTCCGTCATTGAGTGTCGTCGAAGGTTTCCAGCCTAACGTATTTCTGATCTTGCTGTCATCCACCGCATATCGCCGGTCATGCCCTTTGCGGTCCCCGATATATGTGATCAGTTCTTTGTGGCTATAATGCTCAGGTTTTAAGTGGTCGAGAATATCACAAATCATCATGGAAAGTTCGATATTCGTCCGTTCATTGTTGCCGCCGACATTGTATTTTTCTAATTTCTTGCCTTCATGAAAAATAAGGTCGATTGCCCGGCAGTGGTCCTCAACGTAAAGCCAGTCACGGACGTTTTTTCCATCACCATAAAGGGGAATCGGCTTGCCCTGCAGTGCATTTGAAATGATCGTTGGAATCAGTTTTTCAGAATGCTGCTGTGGTCCATAATTGTTGGAACTGCTTGAAGTGACAACGTTCATGCCGTATGTCTGACCAAAGCTTTTTACAAGCATGTCAGCACCGGCCTTCGAAGCACTGTAAGGATTGCGCGGGTCATAAGGTGTCTGTTCATGGAATTTTTCGTCAGTTTCCAAGTCAAGTGACCCATACACTTCATCGGTGGAAATTTGATGGAAACGTCTTATGGCCAACTCACCCTTCTTCTCCCAAGCGTCACGTGCAGCCTGCAGAAGGACGTTGGTTCCAAGCACATTTGATTCAATAAAGGCTTTGGCATCATTGATTGAACGGTCAACGTGCGATTCAGCGGCAAAATGGATGACACCGTCAACATCATATTCGTTGAAAATCCAGTTTATCAGCTGCCCATCGGCAATATCCCCCTTGATAAACTGGTAGTTATCCGACGCAGCAATCTCCTGTACGTTGGCATCGGACCCGGCATAAGTCAGTTTATCAATATTGATGATCTTATAATCAGGGTATCGCTGCATGATATAGTGTATGAAATTGGATGCAATAAACCCTGCACCGCCTGTAACAAGAAGGGATTTACTCATTTTGAACCAGCTCCAGTATGGGATTTTTGTCGATTGTGTCCCAGTATTGCTCGGAATGTTTCCGATTGGCAATCTCCATCAAGTATTGCCCGTAGTCCGTCTTTTTCATTTGTTCGCCTTTGTCATAAAGCGCCTGTTTGCTTATATAGCCCATATAATAAGCGATTTCCTCCAAACAGGCAATTTTGAAGCCTTGCCGCTGCTGGGTTATTTTAACGAATTCGGATGCCTCGAACAGGGATTCATGTGTTCCGGTATCCATCCAGGCAAACCCTCTGCCCAGCAATTGGACATCAAGCTGATTGCCTTTTAAATATTCTTTATTCAAATCGGTGATTTCCGTTTCACCACGATCGGAATAGGGGAGCTGTTTTGAAATTTGTGCGGCACGGTTGTCATAAATATAGAGCCCTGCCGCTGCAAAATCCGATTTCGGATCTTCCGGTTTTTCCTCGAGTGACAGGACTTTTTGGTTTTCATCAAATTCAACAACACCAAAACGTTCGGGATCTTTTACGCGGCTTCCGAAAATAGTGGCGTTTTTGTGGTTCTTTAAAGCATTTCTGAAAAGTGTCGTAAATCCCTGCCCGTAAAATATGTTGTCACCGAGAATCAAGGTGACATCATCATAGCCAATAAAGTCCTCGGCCAAGACAAAAGCCTCAGGGATTCCATTTGGATTTTTCTGTTCCATATAATTCAGCCGGATACCGAAAGCGGACCCATCACCGAGCATTTCCTTGAAACGCGGCATATCGTCCGGTGTACTGATAAGAAGTATATCTTTGATGCCGCCAAGCATCAAAACTGATAACGGATAATAAATCATCGGTTTATCATAGACATTGAGCAAATGTTTATTAACCCCATTTGTGCTGGGAGCGAGCCGTGTACCGCTTCCTCCTGCAAGTACAATCCCTTTCATGCAAATCACTCCTAAAAGGTTATGGATAACTGTTCATAGGTTACGCTCTTTCTATTATTGTTTATTACCGTTTATACAGAAAATAATCTTACAATTTGATTGCGACTTGATTACAAACGTTTTGAAAGCCTCTAAATCAATGGTAATATTAAATTCCTTTTTCTGTAAAGAGTCCTTTTTACTGGTTTGCAGGTATTTTTACAAGTATGACGAAATATATAGGAAGAAGCAAAAATCGGAGGGGGTATCATCAGTTGCAGACAGAAACGGTTACAGGACCACCAGTGAAGAAAAAGCGCAGCAAAAAGAAAATACTGCTGATTCTTCTTGGGGTGTTGGCAGTAATTGGTATCGTGCTGCTGGTTTTCGTTAATGTGTACATAAACAAATCACTTGCACAAACAGAGGGAACGATTGAACTGCCGGCACTGGAAAACGACGTGACCGTCAGAACGGATGACAGCGGTGTACCGCATATACAAGCCGAAAACGCCCATGATTTATACATGGTGCAGGGGTATATTCAGGCACAAAGCCGCATGTTCCAGATGGAGATGTCGCGAAGGCAGGCTTCCGGCACACTAAGCGAGGTTGCCGGCGAAGCTTCAGTTGAACAGGATAAATATTTTCGGACGCTTGGTTTAAGGCGTGCCGCCGAGGCGTCATATGACATCTATTCTGAAGAAAGCAAACGGGTATTGCAATGGTTTGCCGACGGAGTAAACGCGTACATTGATCAAGCCAAAGCGGACAACAGTCTGCCGATCGAGTTTACCTTAATGGGGACGGAACCGGCTGAATGGACACCGATTGATTCGTTGACGATCGGCAAATATATGGCATTTGATTTGGGCGGACACTGGGAACGTCAGGCGTTCAATTATTATGTGTTGAACAATCTCCCGGATGAAAAAGCATATGAATTGTTTCCGAATTATCCGGAAAATAAGCCCACAATCTTTGAACGGGAAGAAGTGGATGTCGCATTGAGTTTTAAAGATGCCGTGATACCGCATAGCTTTAATGGGAGCAATAACTGGGTCGTGAGCGGCGAGAAAACTGAATCGGGTATGCCGCTTTTGGCAAACGATCCGCACTTGGGGCTTGCCACACCCTCTATCTGGTATCAGATGCATTTGGAATCACCGGAGGTTAATGTCAGCGGCGTTATTTTTGCAGGCGTGCCCGGAATCATACTTGGCCACAATGATGATATCGCCTGGGGTGTCACCAATACAGGACCTGATGTGCAGCAGCTTTATATTGAAAAGCGCAACCCTGATAACCCGCATGAATTTTTATATGAAGGCAACTGGGAGGAAGCGAACGTCATTGATGAACCGATTGAAGTGAAAAACAGTGAAACGATTGATTACGAGGTGATCGAAACACGTCATGGCCCGGTGATTTCGGAGTTTGCCAAAGAGTCTGCCGGCAATACCGTTATGTCGCTTCGCTGGACGGCATTGGAGCCGACCACCGAACTGGAGGCAATTCTGGAAATCAATCAGGCATCAGACTGGGAAGAATTTGAACAAGGGCTGGAAAAATTTCTTGTTCCGGCACAGAATTTTGTGTTTGCAGGAAAAGACGGGACAATTGCCTACAAAGCAAACGGAAATATCCCTATTTATGACAATGCGGATGATGCGTTATTGCCGCTGGAAGGCTGGAAACAGGAAAATGAGTGGCAGGGCTACATTCCATTTGACGAATTGCCGACTATCGTCAATCCTGAAAAAGGTTTTATTGCAACAGCCAACAATAAAATTGCCGGCGGAGAGTATCCGTACCACATCAGTCATATATGGGCACAACCATATCGTTATGCACGAATCGTCGAAGTCCTTTCGGCAGGAGGGGACCTGACGGCGGAAAATATGAAGGCGCTGCAGATGGATCAGACAAATCTGCAGGCACGGGAATTTGTACCTATGTTTGTTGATACACTTAAGGATGCTAACCTTTCCGGGGAACAGGAAGAAGCACTTGGGCTCATGTCGGAATGGGATTACCAGGATGGAAAAAAAGACGCACAGCCACTTATTTTTCACCGGTGGATGGATGAAATCGAAAACGTGCTGTATGACCCTGAACTGCCGGATGAGGTGATGGATTTATTTGCCGGTAAAGGGCAGACGACGGATGAACTATTAAGAAAAGGAAATGCTTCCATCTGGATCGAGCAAAACGGAGGGCTGGAGCACGTTTTGCAGACGTCTTTGGAAAACACACTGACTCAATTAACGGATGAGTATGGCAGCACCATGACAGACTGGAAGTGGGGTGACTATCATCAAGTCCAATTCAATCATCCATTGTCTGGTACCAGCCGATTTCTTAAATTCTTTTTCAATCGTGAAAGCCCGATTCCCGTCGGCGGCAGCAGTGTGACACCAATGGCTGCCAGTTACGATGCCGAAACAGGCATTGTCGATCATGGTGCGTCATGGCGGTTTGTTATCGATATGAATGACACCGGGAAAGGTTATCATATTGTTGGTCCCGGGCAGGCAGGCCATTTCAGAAGTGAGTGGTATCACGATCAGATGGATGACTGGGCAGCGGGAGCATATCACGTGACGCAAACAGATGAACATGATGGAATGGAATTAATACTGACACCAAACGATTAATCGATGAAGGAGTGATTCCGGCATGACAAATCAGGATAATGCTAAGAAACTTGCGGGAGAAGCATCACTGTCACACATTGAAAATGGAATGACAATCGGACTGGGCTCAGGTTCGACTGTTTACTGGATGATCCGGAAACTTGGAGAACATGCACGGGCCGGTCTTGATGTGAAAGGTATTCCGTCGTCATGGCAGTCCGCGGCATGGGCCAACGAATATGGCGTGCCGCTGACGGATTTTTCAGAAGCACAGAAGCTCGATGTCGCGATTGATGGCGCCGACGAAGTGGACGGGCAATGGGACCTGATAAAAGGCGGCGGCGGAGCCCTTGCACGTGAAAAGATTATCGCAGCAGCTGCCCGGAAGTTCGTTGTCATTGTTGATGAATCAAAGCTAGTTTCCCGGCTGGGGGATTTTAAGCTCCCGGTTGAAATTTTACCGTTTGGCTGGGAAGCGACTGCAGGACAGATTGCTGAGCTGGACTGTAATCCAATCCTGCGATGCAATGATGATAACAGTGTTTTTGTCTCTGATAATGGCAACTATATCGTGGATTGTGACTTCGGTGCCATACAGGAACCAACGACATTACATCAGCAATTGAAGCAGCTGACCGGTGTTGTTGAAGACGGATTGTTCCCTGATATGGCTGACGAAGTGATCGTTGGTTATCATGGTAGAGTGGAAGTGCTGCGTGGTTAATATCCTATTTTAAATTATTGCTGTTTACTAATAGAATCTTCTATTTTCATCATTTTATAGAATGAATTCTTACTTAGCAATTTCATAAAAAGCGGAGTGTATTTCCTGAGCAGGTATCATAACACCCAAACATCTCATTTAAATGCCTCGGAGTATAGTCAACTGCAGTGGAAAAGCAATAAATTGAGTGAAAAGAGCCTTGTTACAATAAAAGATTGCTTATCGGATGATGCTGCATGAATTATTAGTCTGTTAATGCTAAAATAAAAACAGAAGACAAATTGTTATAAAACGAGGTTACATCAGCGTATGAGTCGAATTAAAGATATATATAAGCAATTACAGCAAATTGGCAGTAATGGGGCAACTGCTGATGAAATCGGAAGTGCACTGCAAATCGACCGGTCGACTGCAAGCCGTTATTTAAATGATCTTGTGAAAGCTAACCGTGTGATGAAAATACCCGGTAAACCGGTAAAATATATGATTGTTAAAACAGAGCACGACGCACCCGCCGAGCGGAATGTCATTGGATCTGGAGAGAGTCTGGAGCCGCTACTTGAAACGGGAATGGCAGCATTTTTATACCCGTCAAGACCGCTTCCGATTTTACTGACGGGTGAAACAGGTACAGGCAAATCATACTTGGCGGAAAAGCTTTCCAACATGGCCGTTGAGAATTCCGGAGATTCCCGGGATAAACCGTTTATTGCATTTAACTGTGCCGATTATGCCCAAAATCCGGAATTGCTTGTCGGGCAGATATTTGGGATAAAAGAAGGGGCATTTACGGGTGCAAATGAGGATAAAGTCGGTCTGGTCGAAGAGGCGGACGGAGGAATTTTATTTCTTGATGAGATTCACCGGCTGCCGCCATCCGGACAGGAGATGCTGTTTTATTTGATGGATAATGGCATTTATCATCGGCTGGGTGAGGCTACCCGTGAATTCCATGCTGATATTGCCATCATCGGGGCGACAACGGAAGATTCGGAATCTTATCTTTTATCAACATTGCTGCGCCGTTTTTCCGTGAAACTTGATGTGCCACCGCTGCGCGAACGAACCGCGTCTGAACGTCAGGCACTGATTGATCACTTTTTGACCGCAGAGGCTTCGAAAATGAATGCCGGACTGTCGATTGAAGATGACTGCCGGAAAGCTTTTTTGTCGTATGACTGCCCAGGTAATATCGGTCAGCTGAAAAGTGATATACAAATCGCCTGTGCACGGGCTTATTTGCGTTATATAAATAAGGAAGACGATAGAGTACTTGTCAGACTGGAGGATTTCCCCGGAAACAATCCGGTTAAAAACAAGCGTGACAAGCAAACGAAACCATCCCGAAAGATTGAATACGGCTATATAAATGAAGAATCATCGTATGTGTTTCCCAATATCTATCAGCGTCTTGACCATCAAAATAAGGACGCAACGAACAAAGAAAAGGTTGACTTGCAAAAAGTGGTGCTGGACTACATCCGGGACCTCACGGAAAAATACAGACAGCCTGCATTTTCACAGGATAGCTGGCAGCGGCTGATTGATGATGATTTGTTCCAGGTGCTTCAGAATTCGGCGGAAAAACTGAATGTAATTCTTCCTTTCAGCATCCATAAAAGTCAGCTTTATGTGATTGGTCTCCACTTGCAGAACTACCGGAACCATTTGCGGGGGAATGTTCAAAAGGAACCTATCCCGGTGATGGTCCATCCGAATGCAGCATACCGTGAAGCTGCCGGTCAGCTTGCGAGTCAATTACAGACGAACATCGGCATGAAGCTGCCGCAGGAGGAAATCGAACTGATCGCGCATTTCCTGACACCGGAACAAAAGGATGCACCGGAGTTCACCGTGGAGCAGGAGCTGGCTGTAATTGTTGTGACACATGGCAGTTCAACAGCTTCGTCCATGGCAGAAGTGACCAATTATTTGCTGGGCAATAATGTCATCCGGGCGATTGATATGCCGCTGAATATCGCGGCAGAAGATACGTATAAGCGGGTGAAACAGACCATTAACAATATGTCTGATATCAGAGGCGTGCTACTCCTGGTCGACATTGGTTCCCTCATTACGATGGGCGATACGATTCAGCATGAATTGAATGTGCCGATCAGAACGTTATCGAGTGTTAATCTCCCTATGGTCATGGAAGCCGGCAGGCAATCATTGATATCGGATCAGACATTGGATGGCATATATCATGAAGCAAAAAATGCACTTTTAACGTTTATGGAAAAAGATCAAAACCAGACTGGAATCCAGAAGAAAAGACTGATTGCCACTGTCTGTTTTACCGGAGAAGGTGCTGCCCAGCTTCTGGAATCATGGCTGGAAAGTCAGTTGTCAGCCGTTGATCAGGACGTCATTATCAGATCAGTAAGAATTGATCCCGCAACAAAAGACACGTCGGTTCTGACTGGTCTGAAAGATTATTACGAGGTTATTGCAATTATTGGAACGGTCCCGGTTTCAATCGAAGGGATACCCTATATTCCTGCATGGGAACTCCTGCAGAATGAAGGGATTTCACGAATGCATAAACTGCTGGAGATCACCAGAAATTCTGACTTGCCGCAGCTTGATGAGGATGTCTCATCTGAGGAAATTTATGGACTGATTATCAGAGGGCTGCAGGAAATCGCCACATACGTCAATCCGAAAACCATCGCTGATCTGCTGCACGATTACATGCCGCCCGTTCGGGATTATTATAACTGGGACAGCAATCGCGAGCTTGGCATGTGGATGCATATCGGGAGTCTGATTGACCGCGTTATTTCGGATCGTATGAAATACCATGATGACCGGTTTTTGTCATCGATACCATTGGATAATCAGACCGTTCCTACCAACCAGGAGCAGCAGTTGTGGCAACCACTTTTCCAGCAGATAACCCGAACATTCCATATTGAATTGACAGGTGATGTAAAACGGGAGCTTATCAAACTTTCCCGGTAATGTGTGCAAAATTGATTGCACACATTTTTTTATGGCTTGATTTTCATGCCGGTGCATCATTTTGTCAAAAATATTTCAGTATTTGGTATAAACGATTTCAAAGATAAATGTTATTCCTTTCTTTTTAAGACTTGGCATGATTTTTGCTATATAAAAAGTGGGTGTACCCACAGGACAATAGGATGCATGAAAGGTTGGTAAACGTGGAAACTATACAAAAGTTAGGAGGGATAGGATGAGAAAATTCTTTATCATTTATGCATCAGTATTCGCACTGATTTGGACAGGCTACGGTTTGTTTGCAGTGATAACCGGAAAGCCGTCAGCTAATCTTATCCTCGGATATGGTATTGCATTTTCCATTGTCATTTTTGCTGCATCGTGGTTTTCCTATTGGCTGATGGGACATTATAAAAAGATTGATAAAATGGCTAAAGACGTTTTGGCCAGAAAATAATTTTAAAAATTAAAGGAGCGTATTATTTATGGCAGATCAAATGAAAGTGATCATACTGTGCAGCTGGGGTGCGACGTCCAGTCAATTGGCAAAAAAAGTTCAGGAAGCTGCAGAAAAACGCGGAATGGATGTGGAAGCTTACGCTGGCGGCACCGGAGAATTTAAAGAGAAGGCAAGCCAATATGATGTGGCGTTGCTTGAACCGCAAGTCCGTCATCTCAAAAAAGAAGTGAGCAAAGTGGCAGACGAGCATGGTATTCCGATGGAACTTGTTGATCAGCGCGCGTTTGCCCTGATGGATGGAGAAAAGGTACTGGATCAGGCATTAAACTTGCTGGAAAAATAAGATGAGTGTCCAAAAGCAGGATTTTGGGCTTTTGGACACCTTCACTGGGGGTAATCACTATGAACATGGTCGAATGGATGGAAGATAAATTAATGGAACCATTGGGCAAGATTGCCCAAAATAAATATTTGCAGTCAATTCGTGATGCATTTGTTATCTTTGCACTGCCCGTCATCATTACCGGTGCGATTTTCCTGATTATCGCAAATCCGCCGTCATCCCTTGACTGGGGGATTATCAATGCGTGGGAAGACGCGATAACACCGATTCAGGGACAGATTTTATTCCCGTATAATCTCACGTTTGGAATCATGGCATTGACGGTCGCATTCGGTGTTGGCTACAGCCTGGCATTAAGGCATGATATGGATGCGGCTATGGCAGGTATCTTATCAATGCTGGCGTTTCTCATGACCGCATTCCCTGTAACGGATATTACGCAGGTGCCTTTTGGTGATATCCTCAATTATCTTGGCGGGCAAGGATTATTTGTGGCAATTATTTTAGGTATTTTGACTACGGAAGCGATGCGTTTTCTAATCAATAAGGGTGTTGCTTTTGAAATGCCGGCGGGAGTGCCGCCATATGTGATGCGAACATTCCGGGCGCTGGTGCCATTTCTGCTTATTTTACCAGCAGTGTGGGCACTGGAATGGATTGTCTGGGCGAATATGGGTGTGACGATACCGCAAGCAGTACTTGACTTGTTCAGCCCATTAGTATCTGCATCAAACTCATACTGGGCTGCACTTGGTATGATTCTCTTAATGTTAGTGCTCTGGTCCATTGGTATTCACGGTATGAACGTTGTTTCATCTGTGGCATACCCGTTCTGGATGACGCAGATGGCCAACAATGCTGATGCAATCAGTGCCGGTAACCCAGCTGAAGCAAATGGAATTGTTACTGAACCCTTTTTCCACATGTTTACACACATTGGAGGATCAGGTACAACCCTTGGTCTTGCCGTATTTTTGCTGTTCGCAGCTTCAGTACAATTGAAACAGGTTGGGAAAACAGCGATTATTCCATCACTTTTCAATATTAATGAACCATTAATTTTCGGGGTGCCAATTGTATTGAACCCGCTGTTGATTATCCCGTTTGTATTGGGACCGGTTGTCATCGTGACGATTAACTATATTCTGTTTGCAACAGGTGTCATGCCACCAGTTATCGTACAGCCGCCATTTACGGTGCCGATCTTCTTCGGCGGTTTCATTGCAACAGGCGGATCATGGATTGCAGGACTGATACAAATCATGAACGCTGTTATTGCTGCGCTCATTTACTGGCCGTTCTTCAAACAATACGATAAACAGCTTGTTAAAGAAGAACAATCAACAGAAGAAGCGTAAATGTGATAGACGTTAAGAGGAGTGTTGACGAATGAATTATGAAGAGATCATGACACAGTTGATTCTGCATGGGGGAAATGCCCGGGGTGCAGCATATGAAGCACTGGATGAAGCTGAAGAATATAACTTTGAAGAAGCTGAAAAATTGCTGGAGGAAGCGAATGACGAGTTCCTGAAAGGTCACAAATATCAGACAGAGCTGATCCAAAGCCAGGACGAAAAAGCAGTTCCAAGCTTTTTCATGATTCATGCACAGGACCACGTCATGACAGCTCAAGCAGAACTTCAGCTAATCAAGCGAATGATTGAGCACCTGAAAAATACTGAAAAGCTTGAAAAACGGGTTGAAAAGCTGGAACAATAACCCGAGTATACCATGATAATACTGCTTGGCACTGTTAGGTGTTAAGCAGTATTATTATATTGAATAGGTTGTTCAAAAACTCCGGTAAAAATGACACATCGTTATTTCTGGCTGGCTTGTTTTTCCGCTGCTTGAAACTGCGCCGCCACGAACTTCGTGGTCCTTTTTTATCCTCCTTTTTGAACACGCTCTTGAAAGGGGAGTTGAAAATGAACTTCGGTACAGTCGGCACCGGCTGGATTACAGATGCGTTTATTGAAGCATCAAAAGAATCGGCAGGTTTAACCCATGCAGCCGTTTATTCCAGAAAGACGGATAAAGCGGAGGCTTTTGCAGACAAGCATGCTGTTGAACGTGTTTTCACAGATTTGAACGAGATGGCAGCCTGTGACGTGTTGGACGCTGTTTACATAGCGTCACCCAATTCGCTGCATTTTGGACATGTCATAACATTTCTAAACCAGAAGAAGCATGTCATTTGCGAAAAACCGATATTTTCGAACTTAAAAGAATGGAAGAAGGCTTACAAGGCCGCCGCTGATAATGATGTCTTTTTGTTTGAAGCGATGCGGAATCTGCATTCACCTAATTTTAAGAGTCTGCAGGAGGGGCTTCGGGAAATCGGTAAAGTACGGAGCATGATTTTGCCGTTTGTTCAGTATTCATCAAGGTATGACAAATACTTGGCCGGTGAGGAGCCGAATATCTTCACGACAAAATTTTCGGGTGGCGCTCTCGTGGATCTTGGCATTTATCCGCTGTCACTCGCAGTCGGATTATTTGGCAAACCGGCCGACGCCTCGTATTTTCCGGTGCAGCTGGATAGCGGTGTCGATGGCAGCGGAACGCTCGTTTTGACATATCCTGATTTCACCGGTACGATCCTTTGTTCAAAAATAGCGCAATCGTCCAACAGATGTGAAATCCATGGTGAAAAAGGGATGCTTTTGTTTGAGAATGCAGGTGACATGTACAAGCCGCGGGTGGTGTACAACGGCTCTGCGGAAGAAAAAATGCTGAAGGCGGACCAACACCCGAACAATATGGTATATGAAGCCGAGGAATTTGCCAGGATTATTCAATCCCGGGATATGGAGGCATATGGACGGCTGAAACAGCTCAGCTATGATGTGCTGTCAGTTACCGAAAAAGTCCGGCATGAAAATGGCATTATTTTTGACAGCGAGAATGACTGAATGAGGGCCTTTAAAGGGTCCTCTTTTTTGCATGCTTAGCAATTCAGAATATTATTGCAACAAATGACCTGCTGGATTATATTAGAGTTAACCAATATATAATATAAAGGAGAACGTTATGAATATCGTCGTTGCACCGGATTCTTTCAAAGGAAGTCTGACATCCATACAGGCCTCGCAAATTATGCAACAAGCTATCACAGCAATTGATAAAAACTCGTACGTTACCCTGAAACCAATGGCTGATGGCGGTGAAGGAACGCTGGAATCACTGCTTGCTTCTACTGAAGGGCAGCGCATCTCTATTATGTGTACAGGGCCATTAGGCGACCATATTGAATCATCTTATGCCATTGTCGATTCAAATACGGCGATCATCGAATGTGCCAGTATTGCGGGACTCGTTCAGGTACCGGAGGATAAACGAAATCCGGCTTTAACAACCACTTTCGGAATCGGTGAAACCATGTTGGATGCGCTTGAACGGGGCTGCAGGAGATTTGTTATCGGGCTGGGCGGCAGCGCAACGAACGATGGCGGTCTTGGCATGCTTAAGGCATTGGGGATGAAAGTTTGGGATGAAAATGAGCATGAAACCGGTATGTTCGGTGAAGATCTGCTGGACGTAACAGGTGTAAGTTTTGAAGATATTGATCATAGGCTTGCTGAAGCCGATATAAAAGTTGCTTGTGATGTTGATAATCCGCTATGTGGCGAGAAGGGGGCGACAAATGTTTACGGTCCGCAAAAAGGATTGAAGACAGAGGAGCTGGAGCACTATGATTCTGCTTTAAACCGGTACGGGGATGCCATCGAGTCTGTGTTGAATAATCATTTCAAAAATATCCCCGGTGCGGGCGCTGCCGGTGGCCTGGGTTTTGCTTTATTAACCCTTGGCGGTAATCTTGTTTCCGGAGCAAAACTATTAGCAGATGCCATGAATGCTGGGGAAGTAATCCAAGAAGCAGATCTTGTTGTGACAGGGGAAGGTCAGAGTGATGAACAGACACTTTACGGTAAAGCACCAGGCTATATTGCATCTCTTGCACAAAAACATCAGGTTCCAACTGTCCTGATTTCAGGCAGTCTGGACGGAGATTTGGACATGTTAAGAGAAAAGTTTTCGGGATGTTTTTCCATCGTTAATAAGCCGATGACCCTAGAGGAGTGCATTGAACAGGCTGAGGATCTGCTTTATGAACAAGTTAAGCAAGTGATTCATTTAGTTTGTCAATTTTAAGTAAAATGAGGTACAGGATTGGGACGTGAAACGAAAAGACTGCTGCAGAAACTGGATATTTTCATATATGAATAAGGACCGGGTCGCTCCCCCGATCCTAACCATCCTAAAGCAGGCCAAGCTGTTTCAGGCCGTATGCGATGCCCTCATCGGTCACAGTCGCTGTCTTATGTTTGGCATAACGAAAAAGATCCTCATGGGAATTACCCATGGCAAATCCTTCACCGACAGCACCGAGCATTTCCTTGTCGTTCATGCCGTCACCAAAGGCTATGGCCTGATCATGGGAAATATCCAGAAGGCTGAGGATTTTTTCAACTGAATGTCCTTTGTTGACGTTTTTCCGCAAAATATCATAGCAGTGTTCCGCTCCATTGACATGAACAGGGGAAAGGCGCAGATTGGATTCAATTTCATACAGGCGGGCTTTTTCCGGCGTAACATTGAGGACTGTCGCGCCCAGAATCTTATCCATGATATCGGGAGTGAACGCTGCATTCATTTTCAGGTCAAATATATCGATAAATTGGCTTATAAATGGCCGATCAAGATTTGTGATATAATTTTTTTCGCGTGTGTACATGATCAACTCGTGGTCATTTCTCGCTGCGATGTCAATAAATTTCTCTATGTTATTCAAGGGAATTGGTTCATTTACGATGGTTTTCCCCTGGTGAATGGCAAAAGCACCATTGTATGCGATAAATGAATGGACATCCAGTTCTTCTGCCAGTTCACTGATCTCATGAAGTGGCCGGCCTGTCGCCAAGAAGACTTCTATGCCCTGCTTTTTAACAGATGATATCGCCTGCTTAGTGATGTCAGAAAATGTGTGGTCCGGTTTTAAAATAGTTCCGTCAATATCGAGAAATAAAATCTTGTATGCCATGTTGATCTCCTTGTCGTGTAGTTATAGAAGCATTTTACCATAGGGAGTAATTTTTAGCGAAGAATGTTTAGTTGATAATTTTTAACAGGTTTATTTGGTTGTTCTTGTCAAACACTAAAACATGAACAGGTGAATCGCATCTGTTTGAATTCCCACGAGGAGTGATCAGTTGTGGCAGATAACAAAAACGATTTGTTGGTGCCTGGAGCAGAGGATGCAATGGAAAGCATGAAAGAGGAAATTGCAAATGAATTTGGTGTCCAGCCCGGAGCGGATACAACTGCACGTGAAAATGGCTCTGTGGGAGGCGAAATGGTCAAGCGCATGATCAAAATAGCCGAATCAGGCATGTCCGAAAACAAAAAATAATTTCTTGCGGACTTGCTACTGGGAAAAAGCCGTTTCAGCTATCTGAGGCGGCTTTTTTCATTTAATAATTTACATGTTTATTGAAGAGGATGAGACTTTTTTGTTTGGGTGAAATTAATTTTGTCTTCTATTTATACAAATAATATGAGAAGATATGACATATATTCTTAGTGAATATGTCCATTATGTTGGAAGGGAGAGTAAAAAATGGAGTTTGGGATACTGTCGCTGCTGCCTCCTGTTATAGCGATTGTACTTGCCCTCATCACCCGAAACGTTATTCCTGCGTTATTTGCCGGGATTTGGCTTGGGGCGACCATGATGTATGGCTGGAATCCGTTTATGGGGCTGTACGCAAGTTTCAGTGATTTTATTATTCCCAGTGCGGGAGATCCATGGAATGCAACAGTGCTGATTTATTGTGGGCTTTTTGGTGTATTGATCGCTTTTTTGCAAAAGACCGGTGGTGCAGAAGCAATTGCAAATGCCATCTCCGCCAGAGTTAAAACGCCAAGAGGCGCACAGGGTTCCACGATGCTATTTGGGCTGATTATTTTCTTTGAAGATTACTTTAATGCGCTGACGGTTGGGAGTGTGATGCGCTCGGTGACTGACAAAATGCGTGTATCACGTGAAAAATTAGCCTATATAGTTGACTCAACCTCTGCACCGATGTGTCTTTTAGGCCCTGTATCGACGTGGGTGGTTTTTGTAATGGGGCTGATAGGGGCACAGTATACCGAGTTGGGAATTTCCGATTCAGAATACATGACCTATATTTTTTCAATTCCATTTAATTTTTACGCTATTTTAGCTATTATTCTTGTTGGAATCATTGTTTTCTTGAAATGGGACTTCGGACCGATGGCACAAGCGGAATATCGCGCACGTACTTCTGGTAAAGTCATTCGGGATGATGCTGAGCCGCCGTCTGACGATCAAATGGCCGAAGTTGAAATGCCGGAGGGCTACACACCTAAAATCCGCAGCATGGTTGTGCCGATTGTCGTACTGGTTGGGATGATTCCACCGTTATTCCTGTGGAGCGGGGGATATCCGGAAAAAAGCTTTGTGACAGCGTTTGGGGAAGCTGATGGCGCGACATCGATATTAATTGCTGCTTTTGTGGCCGGTGTTGTTGCACTAGTCATGGGCATACAGCAAAAACTTTACTCGTTTAAGGAATCAATCTCCATCATAGTCAGCGGCTTCCGCAGTATGATGATCGTTTACATCATTCTGATATTAGCCTGGTCAATCGGCAGTGTCACTACAGAACTTGGAACGGCAGAATATATCGTCCGTTTTGCCGAACAGACAACATCATCTGCCATCATTCCGTTACTGCTTTTCTTGATCGGAGCGATTGTTGCGTTTACAACAGGTACATCATATGGAACATTTTCAATTATGATCCCGATTGCCATGCCGCTCGCTGCTTCGATGGACCTTTCGATGTATTTGGCGATTGCTGCGGTATTCAGCGGCGGAATATTCGGCGATCACTGTTCACCGATTTCCGATACGACGATTCTGTCCTCGGCTGGATCCGGAAGCGACCATATTGATCACGTGAATACGCAGATTCCGTATGCTATTACAGCCGGAATTAGCGGTGTCATATCCTTCCTGACGGTCGGGATTTCAGGGTCACCCGTTCTGGCGATCATTGTTGGCGCTGTCGTCCTGTTCATCCTGGCTTTCATCTTGAATAAGGTTTGGGGGAAACAAATACCGAATCAAAATGAAGCAACAGTGTAATAATAAGCGGACTGCGACATCTGTAGCAGTCCGCTTATTTACGCATTTATTTTAAGCGTAATTTCTGGATTGTTTCCTTCCTGCTTCATATCAGGACTTTGATATATGTATTCTTCAAAAGTCTGCATATGTTCATTCTTCTTCAGAAACAAGTATTCGGCATTTTCTTGAAAAATCCTGTTTGAGTTAGGATTAAATTGACTTTGCTGAAGCGTACAGATAAAATGTAATATAGTAAAATAAAGTTTGATGAGGTGAGATTATGTTGTTTACTTTGGGCCTGGTTATGGGTATTTCGCTCCTGGTGGCCATCATGATTGTGAATATCATTGTTACGCTGGCATCTTCTAATGAAGGTTATGGTATTTATATTCCCATTGCAGTTGTATTTGTTGCCGGCATCATCATGGTGACGATTTCATCATTTGCGAAAATTGAAATGATTGGATTAGGTTTTGGCGGATGGGGCACAGCAAGCCTGTTTGCCGCAGCAGTCGGTGGTATTGTAACATCCCTTGTTGAAACCTACCGCCACGCTTAATTAAATGAATAAGAACAGATATCTGCCTGACTGAAGGCGGATATTTTTTTATCTTTCGGCAAATCGCCAGAAGAGAGCGGATATCAGCAGAACAGGGAGAATATCGACAGGAGAGAAAGGATATCACCAGAAAAGGGCAACTATCAGCAGAACAGGGAAAGTTATCGCCGGAAGAATGAAAATATCAACAGAAGGATACCATTTCAAGCCCGGGGAAATCTCCACCCCGGGCTTGAGCTTTAATCGGCATGTTCATCTGGCAAAGCTATTTCCCAAAATTAAGGTTAAATCAAATGGATCTTCCCATCACGTTGCTCGATTTTTTCTTCTTTCATTAACTTACCAAGCGCCCGCTTAAATGCAGCCTTGCTGATGCCAAATGTTCCACGGATATCTTCAGGATCGCTTTTATCATTAAAATGGATGATTCCGCCATTTTGTTCCAGATGTTCGAGAATGTCATCCGCATCTTCTTTCATACTTTGCCGTTTGAGCGGCCTGAGGGAAACATTAACAGTTCCATCCTCCTTTACGCCAATCACGCGTCCTTCAACCCATTCACCGAGACGGGGCTCCTGTTTGCGTTCCGTGTGATGGATAAATCCGCGATAGCCGTCTTCCGAAATGATGGCAGCTCCTTCCCTGTCGGTGTGGTATACACGGCCGCCGATAGGCTGATTTAAAAGCCCTTCGGACGCCAATTCCCAATGTTCCGCGAAAAAACGCTCAGAAGCAGGTGCTGCAATCAGCCGTCCTTTTTTGTCTGTCGCGAGTTTGACAAACAGCATGTCGCCCTTTGCTGGCCAAACACTTTCAAACATTGGGAGGTCATCGTATGATACGAGAATTTCTCTTTCAATGCCGATATCAACGAACACTCCCAGTCCCGAAATAATCTCAATCACTTCAGCCCAGTCGTACTCATCCAACTGCACAGAGGGGTGATTTGTTGTTGCGACAATATTGCCCTTTCGATCGTTATAAAGAAAAACATCGACTTTTTCTCCCGAAGTCAAGTCCGATTTCACCATCTGAATAGGCAGGAATACATCGTTTTGCAATATGTATCCCGCTTCAGTCTGCCGAATCACTGTCATTGTCTGGGTTGCTCCAACTTTCATGAATGAATCATGCCTTCTTTCCTGATATGTATTGGAAAAGGGGTACCTCTTACTACTAAGAGTACCCCTTTAAATTGCAAAGTAACACATAAGCTTTCATTTTTATATTTGTCCCGACTGATATTCGGGTGGAACTATCTCTTCGTTGATATTCCTTGCCGCGGTCTATGTTCCACTGGTGTCTTCTAAACTTAAGCAACGTCAGCCCTTCCTGCTCTGACGTCCTTGCGGCCCCGAAGCCGCGCCAGTGAGAATAAGCATCTTCAAAAACGAACTAGCAGAATGCCAGAAATTACGACTTACTTTTACTTTGAACCAAATAATCATCCCATAAAACCCGAAAAATGTCAATAAATCTGTTATTGAATGTCTGAAAACGACAATTGGTTGGAAGAAATTGTTATAACCGACGAGTCAATAACCCTAAATCGGAAAGACTCTATTTATAAAACTGGCAAGCCTGTAGTTCGAATGGTAGACTGGTGAAAGATTTGCTTCAAAAAATTGTTCAAAAAATCCGGTGACATACCACGTCGAAATTCGTTGTTGGCTTGTTTTTGTGCTCCATGGAAAAAGCACTCTTACTTTATGGAATGCAGTTTGAGTGAAGTATTTCTTGTGCTCGAATCCGCGCCGACTCGAATTTCTCAGTCCTTGTTATTCGTTTTGAGGAACACATATACCAATGGGGATGTAAAGATGGATATATTTTTTCAAGTTGTATTGCCGATCATGGCGGTGTTTGGAGCGGGTTTTGTGCTGCAGCGCATTCGCGTTCTTGACGTAAAATCACTTGCCGCGGCATCGATTTACATATTTCTGCCTGCTTTAGTATTCACAAATTTATATGAAGCCAGTTTTAACCAGGGTTATACGATTATTGTCATATATGCGTTTTTCTTGCTATTTACCATGATCTTTTTCGTGAAGTTGTTCGCGCGTATATTTAAATGGCAGGAATCGGTGGAAAGCGGTGCGATACTGACGACTGCATTCATGAATGGCGGCAATTACGGGGTGCCGGTAATCCTGTTTAGTCTTGGCGAAGCGGCCATGCCGTATGCCATATTTTTGATGGTACTTCAGACGATGCTCATGAACGTATTCGGGGTGTATTATGCCTCGCGCAGTACGAGCGGGTTTTTGCGGGCGTGCAAGACTGTTTTAAAAATGCCGGCAACGTATGCGGCAGTTCTTGGCATCGGGTTTCAGGCAATGTCAATCAATATCCCTGAATCGGTTTATTCGACCCTGACCATGTTAAGTAATGCAGCTATTCCGCTGATGATGGTGATATTAGGAATGCAGCTGGCGTCGATTACGTCGCTGTCATTTAACTGGCAGGTCATTTTGTCTGCAGCAGGAACCCGGATGATACTATCACCGCTGATCATTTTTTTATTTATATGCTTAGTGCCGGCAGATCCTATCATCAAGTCAGTGATTCTTATTGTATCTGCCATGCCAAGTGCTGCTACGACAACCATGTACGCAATTGAGTTTGATTCCGAACCTGATCTTGTTTCCAGCATTACACTGGTGACAACCTTGGTTAGTGTTGTCACCATAACAGTGTTGTTGAATGTTATAACCTGACATACGCTATGTTTTTCAGTCTGTCTTTCAGGGAACGTTATGGTCAAGCAGTGATTTCTGAAAGGGTGAAACAGATGATCCGAACGATTTTAATGGTGATTGGCGCAATTGTCGTCATAGGCTGGATTATTTCGGTTATATAATAGATTCACAAACTTTCTGTCATTAAATTCGTAATAAAATGGCTAGATCATATTCAAAATACCAAGTATCATGAGCAAAAATGGAGGCAGCAGTGTCAATTTCTGCATCCATTTTTTTTGTGACAAAAAGATCCCTGTTTTTACACCACATAATACAAATAACCCGCTCATTAAAGCGATGGAAGTCGCTGTTACTATGGGTGAATACCCGAGCATTGCAGCACCCAGCCCCGCGCCAAATGCATCAATTGCCAGCGCAAACCCTAAAAGCACAGCCTCTGACAGTGAAATACGCCCGGATTGGTCTAAATCAGCCTGGTGAGGTTCCTTCATTACGGTTTTAAAATTATCCCATGTCTCCTCATCAGAAACTATTTCAGCAGGCGGTTCCTGTTTTGAGCGGATTACATTATATAGACAGTACAAACCAATGGCCAGCAGGATAATGCCGCCAATATTATCTGTAAGGGCGGGTGTGATAAATGATTTAATCACATTGCCGATTGTCATTGAAATATAGACAATCAAACCGGAACAGAGCATGATGATCCCCAAAGCCGCAAGCGGTACATGAACACGCCGCAGTCCATATGTCATGCCGGCGCCAAATCCGTCGATACTGACGCCGATAATCAAAAGAATAAGTCCGGTATAATAGAGCATTGATATCATTTTCCTTTCCGTATCCGCCCCTAAATGCTTGATTCGGTTCAACTAACATAGGATATTGTATGGAAATAGGCGGGAGGTGTGAAAACAGCGTAATGCTGTAAATTGTGTTACAGTAGCATCACGGAGAATATTCAAGAGAGGATTTATGAAATGAGCAAAACAGTCGTATTAGCTGAAAAACCTTCTGTCGGCCGAGATATTGCCCGTGTCTTGAATTGCACGAAAAAAGGGAATGGCTTTCTGGAAGGATCGAAATATATTGTGACTTGGGCGCTGGGGCATTTGGTAACGCTCGCAGACCCCGAAATGTATGAGGATAAATGGAAAACATGGCGTCTGGATGATTTGCCGATGCTGCCGAACCAGCTGAAACTGGTTGTCATCAAAAAATCGGGCAAGCAATTTAACGCGGTTAAGACACAGCTGAACCGAAAAGATGCCGGTGATATTGTCATCGCAACCGATGCGGGGAGGGAAGGGGAGCTCGTTGCCCGCTGGATTATTGAAAAAGCCCGCGTCAACAAGCCTGTGAAGAGATTATGGATTTCCTCAGTCACTGACAGGGCGATTCGTGAAGGCTTTAAAAATTTGAAGCCGGGCAAACAATACGAAAATCTCTATGATTCGGCCGTGGCACGTTCGGAGGCGGATTGGTATGTAGGATTAAACGCGACACGCGCCCTTACGACGAAATTCAATGCGCAGCTGTCGACCGGACGTGTGCAGACACCAACACTCGCGATGGTACGGGCAAGGGAAAAAGAAATTAATGAATTTCAGCCACAAACATTTTATGGCATTGACGCGAGGACAAGTACCGGCATGACGCTGACATGGCAGGATAATAAAAACAATAGCCGGATCTTTTCAAAAGAAAAAGCGGAAAAATTGCTCAATCAGCTAAAAAACAAGCCGGCGAAAATCACAAACATCAATAAATCGTATAAAAAGAAACATGCACCGCAACTGTATGATCTGACAGAACTGCAGCGTGATGCGAATCGAATTTTCGGATATTCGGGGAAGCAAACACTGTCTCTGATGCAAAAGCTGTATGAGCAGCATAAAGTTCTCACATATCCGAGGACTGATTCACGTGTGCTTTCATCTGATATAGTACCGACATTGAAGGACCGTGTTAAAGCCGTTAATGTGGATCAGTATGCACAGGTCGCAGGTAAATTGATAAAAAAAGAATGGAAGCTGCCTAAATCGGTGGTTGATAATGCAAAAGTATCCGATCATCATGCGATTATCCCGACAGAAGAACGCGTCATACCAGCAGATTTGAATGACAAAGAACGGAAAATCTATGACCTTGTCGTGAAACGCTTCCTGGCTGTTTTGTCGGATCCACATGAATATGAACAGCTGACAATTGAAGCTGATATTGGCGGTGAACGTTTTACAGCCAGAGGAAAAAATATTAAAAAACAAGGCTGGAAAGAAGTTTACAACGATCATAGCACTGACGGCGATCAGCAATTGCCGGATGTGCAAAAAGGAGCCGAACTTTCCGGTATCAAAATTAGCCTGACGAATGGTGAAACCAAGCCGCCTGAACGTTTTACAGAAGGTACTCTGCTCCAGGCGATGGAAAATCCGGTGAAATACATGAGTCAGGATGAAAAGCATCTGGTCAAAACCATTAGCAAAACCGGCGGCATCGGAACCGTTGCCACCCGTGCTGATATCATCGAGAAATTGTTCAACAGCCAGCTGATGGAGTTGCGCGGCAAGCATATTTTCACAACATCGAAAGGGCGTCAGCTGCTTGAACTAGTTCCCGAAGAGCTTCGATCGCCGGCACTTACCGCTGAATGGGAAACCAAGCTCAGTCAGATTGCGGAAGGCAAATTGAATAAAAAGCATTTTATCAATGATATTAAAGGCTACACAAAAGAAGTCGTTTATCAGATCAAAACGAGTGATGATAAATTTAAACATGACAACTTGACGGGAAGCAAATGCCCGAATTGCGGGAAACTCATGATGGAAGTCGATAATAAAAAAGGCAAGATGCTCGTCTGTCAGGACCGTTCATGCGGCTACAAAAAGAATATTTTCAAACGGACAAATGCCAGATGCCCGAATTGCCATAAGCGGATGGTGCTCCGTGGCGAGGGCGACGGCAAAACATTCACGTGTCAGTGCGGATTCTCCGAAAAACTGTCAGTATTCAATAAGCGGAAAGAACAGCAGAAAAATCAGAAAGTATCCAAGAAAGACGTCAATAAATACCTGAAAAATCAGGATGACGGGTTTAAAAATAATGCACTGGCAGACCAACTTTCCAAACTGAAAGAATAATGCTCATGCTTTAAATAGAACGCATGGGGGCTAAAAGAAGTAATTAAGTTCGCGTAATAGACTTTGCCATTTTGACATGTGGTGAGGTCTTTTTTTATTGTTACTCTTCACTTTTTATTCTAAATTTTCGAAGTATATGATAAACTGTATAATGATTAATGATTTAATCATTGCATATTTTGAGGGGGGAACGAAAATGTCAAACAACGAAGAATTGGAAAAGGCAACTGGGGACAAAACGATTCAAAAACTGGATTTCTGGCTCGGTCCGTTCGGGGCGGCAGTTCCCTTGCTGTTTTTTGTTGTCTGGGCAATTACTATCAGTGTAATGCAGCTATCTTCCGAGGTTGCATTGGTACTGGGAGCCGTCATTGGTCTGACATTAGGCTTATTGTTGTGTAAGAGCAAATGGGAAGACTATGCACAGGGGCTGTTTGACGGACTGGCCCAGCCTGTTGGCGTCATCGCCATGGTGGCATGGTTTTATGCCGGCATGTTCGCACAGGTGCTTCAGGTTGGCGGACTTGTTGAAGGACTGGTTTGGATTGGTTCAGTAACGGGTGTTGAAGGCGGGATGTTTGTTGCATTGACATTTTTATTGGCAGCAACTTTTTCAACAGCTGTCGGAACAGGGTATGGGACAACAGTTGCATTCTGTACATTGATGTATCCCGCAGGTGTTGCTGTCGGAGCTGATCCAACATTTATGTTTGCAGCAATTTTGGCCGGGGCAGTATTCGGTGACAACCTGGCACCGGTTTCGGATACGACAATCGTATCAGCCACAACGCAGGATGCAGATGTCCCTGGTGTCGTACGGAGCCGTTTCAAATATTCAGTCGTTGCTGCTGTGCCGGCGACCGTCTTGTTTGCAATTTTTGGCGGTGGCGGATCCGCGGCCGGTCAGACTTCGGTAAGCTCCGTGATTGAATCTGTTAATGCGAGCGGGCTGATCATGCTTTTACCTTTCGCAATCGTCCTTATCCTTGCTTTATCCGGTCACCATCTGCTGACGTCATTGACATGGGGAATCATATCTGCCATTCCGCTGATTCTATTGTTAGACTTGGGAACGTTTGGTGATATTTTAAGCTTTAACCCGGATTCTGATGTTGTTGTTGAAGGTGCCCTGGTTTCCGGTTTAACAGGTTATTTTAATATGGCGATCCTAATTCTCTTGATAGTGGGTGCGGCTCACTTATTGAAGCTGGGCGGAACGATGGCAGCTATAACGAAAGGCTTGGTCAAATGGATTAAAAACTCCGTACGGAAAGCTGAAGTTTCAATTTGGGCGATCGTTGCGCTGCTGAACAGTTCCATTACAATCAATACGGCAGCCGAGATTGCAGCGGCACCTTTCGTAAAAGAAATTGGTTCCAAATACAAAATCCATCGTTATCGGATGGCGAATATGCTTGATGCCGTTACGTCAGCCCTTGGCTACATTTTTCCATGGGGGGCTCCGGTATTATTGGGCTGGTCAACCATTCAAACGATGAAAGAGCAATCATATAATTGGCTTCCGATCGTTGAGCCAAATGCTGTTTTCCCATTCGTCTTCCAAGGCTGGTTCCTGTTCATTATCATGCTGGTTGCAGCACTAACAGGCTGGGGACTGCGCTATGAGGGGAAAAATGGTGAGGAGTTGAAAGAAAGACCGCGTGATTAAAAGAGGTTGTTCCAAAAGAATTGATGGTACAAAATAAAAAAGGGTGGAGTGGCCAGTTGCCGCTTCACTCTTTTTATATGACGGTTTTCTGATATTGTTAAAGGCAGGACAGCTATAATTGACGGGGTGGCAGTTTTGATGGCATCTATGGTTAAATAAATAAAGAACGATATGTCTTTGTTTGGGAGAGAAAATAATGAATCAATATAACTATGAGGAAATCGATATTATCAAAACAGCTGTGAATCCATTTTACCGCATCATGAAAATTCATTTATATTTGATTGATGGCCTGCTCATTGACACAGGACCGCGCATAAGAAAGTTTAATCTCATTCGTGCTTTCAGGTCAAAGGATATCCGGCAAGTTGCAGTGACACACAGTCATGATGATCACGCCGGGATGGCCCATTGGATCAGTGAACATTTCTCTGCTGATATTTATTGTCATGAAAAAGCTTTGCCCAGCTTGAACAAGAGTGCTCTGTCTCCTTGGTACCGCCGGCTATTTTCAAGCCGGCATATTAATATCAATGTGAAATCATATCCCGATATTATTCGGACCCCCGAACATGAATTTTTGCCGATTGCAACACCTGGACACACATCGAATCATGTCTGTCTCCTGGAACCGGATAAGGGTTGGCTGTTCTCGGGTGATTTATATATTACACCATATCCAAAAGTTTTTTTAAAACATGAATCAATAAATGATTATATCGAATCACTAAATAAATTGATGTCCTATAATTTTGATATCCTTTTTTGTGCTCACGAAGGCGTTATCCATGATGGAAAAGAAATGTTAAAGCGAAAACTGGATTATTTGCTGAATATCCGGCGGGACGTAACTGAACTTCATCAGGCAGGATTTACCGACAGAGAAATTAAAAAACGGCTATTCCCCGATAAAGTTCGTCTTGAACTGATGTCATTTGGCTTATTTTCCCGTCTCAACATGATCCGATCGTGTTACCGGGAGTAATTGCTCTTTGATTCTGTTCATACAATTGACGTATTTATGTATGGGTTAATTGGATAAACCCGACATATTAGGGAATATATTTTTGTCTTCGGTGCGGATAAAATTGAATTATAACAATGATTGAAGGAGGATTAATATGTCAGAAGTAAACCAGATATTCACAGAGATTGAATCAGCAATTAAGGAAGATCCAAGCCGCACCAAAGGGGTGGAAGCTGTCTATCAGTTTAACCTGGACGACGGGAAATATCAGATTGTCTTTAACGGTAAGCAAAGTTACACCGCTGATGGTGAACAGGAAACGCCTGATTGCACGTTAATCATGAGTACGGAAGATTTTAAAAAAATGGTCGATGGCGAATTGAATGGCACACAGGCCTTTATGACAGGAAAGCTCAAAATAAAAGGAAATATGGGGCTTGCCCTGAAACTGCAGGATATTTTGGCGTCATACAATAAGACAGCGAAGTGACGCATAATTTGAATTCAATCATGCAGTAAAGGAGGAGGCCGCGTGATTTCTTTTCAGCCAACAGAGGACGAAATCTCATTTATTAAAGTAGCCAAAGATTTTGCCAAAAATAGAATTCGCCCCTTAGCCCGTGCATGTGAAAAACGGCGGGCTGTTGATAAGACATTGGATGATGAAGCTGCTGAACTCGGTTTTTTATCACTTGAATTACCTGAAAGTTGGGAAGGATTAGAATTGTCATCGATTACACAAGTCCAGCTGATGCAGGCGCTCAGCTATGGTGACCTCGATATCATTCAAGGTTTTCAGGGGGCCGGTGATGCAGCTTCTTTATTCCGTCTTCTTCCGGATATTCCGATTTTAAAGAACAATAAGGAAGACCTGGCCGGGGGTGCAACCACTGCTTTGCTCGACTTGGGAAACGGTGTTGAAGGGCCTGGAAAGCAGCTGAACATCCACCGTCGTCAGGATGGTTATATTCTTCAGGGATTGTCACATCCGGTGCGTATGGCACCTTCTGCCGATTATGCAATGATTGCCGGAGATGATTCCCATGGAAAAAGTGTTATTCTCTGGCTTGATAACTCCGCTGACTGGACGATTCAACAGGGTGATTATCGTTTGGGTCTGCTCGCATCAGGTCTCGGCCGGCTTTCATTTGAAAGAGTAAAGGTTCCAGCCACTCATGTGCTGGCGGAAGGGGAGGCCGCAGATGATATACTTCGTGAAGCGCGAACCCGAATCCGTATATTGCAGGCTGCAAAAGAAACTGGCCTAATGGAAGCAGCACTTGATTATGCCACTGAATATACGGCAGAGCGAAAGGCATTTGGTCGTGAGATTGCTGCATTCCAGGGTGTATCGTTCCGTGTGGCATCGATGGCTTTAGAAACACGAATTGCGAATCATCTTGTGCTGGAAGCTGCAGCAGGAATGGATAATCAGGAGCCTGCGGCGGAGCGTCTGTCATTGCGGGCAATGCACCGTGCTCATCGTTCACTGCGTTATGTGACGGACTCAGCTGTACAGCTGCTTGGGGGACATGGTTTTGTCCAGGATTTCCCGGCAGAAAAATGGATGCGGGATGCCCAGGCTCAAGTGATGCTTTACGGCAGGGAGAATGATTTATTGGCGCGGAGTGGTGACCATCTGATTGCCGGAGAAAAAGAGGTGACTGTCACATGATCAGTTTTGAATTATCGGAGCAGCAGCAGCAAATCAAGGAAATGACCCATTGGTTTGCCGAAAATGAAATCCGGCCGATTGCCCTGGAGGCGGATAAGATGGAAAAGGTCCCTGATGACTGGCTTGATAAAGTCAATAAAATGGGCATACATTTGAATACTTCGTCATTCAGCGGAGGCGCCAGCAGCTCATCATCCGGCAAAAAAGCTAAAAAGGAACGCGAAGGCAATCGGATGGGTGTTTTGGCGACTGAAGAAATGGCATGGGGCGACCCGGCCGTCACCTTATCACTTCCCGGGGCGGGTCTGGGCGGTCCACCTGTGGAAAGCAGCGGGACCCCTGAGCAAAAGGAGCGGTTTTTGTCGATTTTCCAAAACGATCAGCCAAGATGGGGAGCTTATGCGTTAACAGAACCTGATGCCGGTTCAGATGCTTCAGCTATTCATACCACTGCCACAAAAGTTGATGGCGGCTACATCCTGAATGGTCAAAAAATTTTCATTACGAATGGCGCCCGGGCTTCATGGGTTGTTGTCTTTGCGACGGTCGATTCTTCGCTCGGCCGTGCCGGACAGCGTGCATTTGTTGTAGAAAAAGGGACAGCCGGATTCAGTTGCAGCCGTCTTGCGCAAAAAATGGGGCTGCGGGCAAATGAAACGGCTGAGCTCGTATTTGAAGATTGTTTCGTCCCACAGGAAAACCTGCTCGGAGGTGAAGGGCTGTATGAAATGAACGGATCGAAACCATCCGGCTTCCAGGTAGCCATGAAAACATTTGACAGCACACGGCCGATTGTGGCTGCGATGGCGATTGGAATCGCACGTGCTGCCTATGAATATACCCTCGATATTGTAAAGCACGACTACCCAAAACAGGGCGATTTTTTTCGGATGGCTTCTGAAATACTGGGAGAGGCTGAACAGAACATTGCGGCAGCCCGCTTATTGACTTGGGAGGCTGCATGGAAGGCTGACCTTGGTATGGCTAATGCGAAAGAGGCTGCAATGTGCAAGGCTTATGCCGGAAAAACAGGGCTAGATGTATGTGCCAAGTGCCTTGAGCTGTTGGGGCCGACCGGTCTCGATGGCCAACTTGTGGAAAAGCTTTACCGGGATGTCAAAGTCTTCGATATTTTTGAAGGAACGAATGAAATACAGCATCTGGTAATTGCCCGCCGTCAGTATGCACCATATAACATAAGAGTTTAATAGAGTTGTTCAAAAAGTCCGGTATATCCTCTTTTTTGAACACACATTAACAGGGGAGGAATTCCATGACCTATCAATCAATTACAATCGATAAACGAAATAAAGGTGTTGCCTGGATTACGGTTGATAACCCACCGGCGAATGCAATCGGGGAAGAACTGATGCAGGAATTGGAGGCTGCTGCTGACGCGCTGACTGCGGATGACTCTGTCCGTGTCGCTGTCATTGCTTCCAAACATGAGAAAGTATTCCTGGCTGGTGCTGATCTAAAAGGCATGATGCATAATAGCGGCGAGTGGGAAGATAAGGATAATATCATTGCCAAACAAAGCGCCAGAATGCAAGCGTGTTTTCAGCGGTTTGCGACAATGCCGAAGCCGGTGATTGCGGCGATCAATGGCCACGCTCTCGGCGGGGGTTGTGAACTTGCGATGGCCTGTGATTTTCGCATCATGGGAAAAGGCCGGATCGGACTCTCTGAGCTGTCACTGGGGCTGATACCAGGGGCGGGCGGAACACAGCGGATGACGCGTCTCCTGGGCCGTTCCAAGGCACTCGAGCTAATTTTTACTGCTAAACAATTGGAAGCAGAGGAAGCGGAGAAGGTTGGACTTATCAATAAGGCAGTTGACGCCGAGAAATTGGAAGCGGATACAACAGTGTTTGCCGAGGAGCTTGCTGAAGGTGCTGTTCATGCAATGGGGCTTGCCAAACGCGCGATCAATGCATCAGATGGCCCGATTGAGGAAGGTCTTGAGGTTGAGGCGAATGCGTTCAGTGACACGTTTATGACTGATGAGCCAAGCATCGGTCTTGCCGCTTTTTTTCAAAAAGAAAAGCCGCAGTTTATCTAGTAAAGTTATTTTTGAAACATTTCTTGAAATAAGGATGTTACCAGCGATTGCACGAGCGTGTTCGGCTTATGCCTTTTGCTGGGGATCCTGCAAAAGGCAATGATCTTATTGTGAAAGGTGGAATTTTTGTATGTCGTCATGGGATAACATGCTTGAAGGGAAGGTGGCTGTTGTCACCGGGGCTTCGCGGGGGCTTGGGCGTTCAGATGCATTGGCCTTGGCTGAGGCCGGTGCTGATGTTGTCATTACCGACATCCTGATCGAGTCCGATGAAAACAATGAACAGGAAGCAGAGCGATTTGGCCCGGTTGCCCAGGTGATGCAGAGTACAAATGTGATGTACGCCGATCAGACCGCACAGGAGATTCAGGCAATGGGGCGTCGTTCGGCTGCGATTAAAATGGATGTCACCAACCCTGAACAGGTTAAGGACGTTTTAGCAAAAGTCAAAGATGAATTCGGAAAGATTGATATCCTGATTAATAATGCCGGTACATTGGACCATATGTCACAAATAGAGAACCAGAACGACGAATTCTGGCAGCGTGATCTGAATGTCAATTTATCCGGATCATACAATTGTACAAAATCTGTCTGGCCTTACATGAAAGAACAGGGATACGGCAAGATCATCAACATGTCTTCAGTTGCCGGAACACTCGGCGGGTTTGGTCAGGCGAGCTACTCGGTCACGAAAGGCGGACTTCTCAGTTTCACCAAAAGCATGGCGCTTGAAGGAGCGAAACACGGGATTAATGTCAATGCAATTGTACCGGGCATTGTCGGGACAGAGGCTTTTAATATGGGAAATACGAAAATGAATGACCGGATGATCAACCGGACAGCATTCAAAGAACCCGGAAAACCGGAAGACATTGCAAATGCGATTACGTTCCTGGTTTCGGACAAGGCGAAATACATCACCGGCGTCGGCTTAAACGTTTCCGGCGGTATTGAGCTGTTCATGTTTTAACTATGATCTGAGACGAAAGGAGGCTGAATCATGACAGAGTCTGTGATTGTTGATGCACTAAGGACTGCAGTGGGGCGCAAAAAAGGAAAAATGTCAAAAACACATCCAGTTGATATGCTTGTGCCCGTATTGAAAGAGCTGACATCCCGAAACGGCGTTGACCCGGCAGCAGTGGAGGATGTTGTCACCGGGTGCGTGACCATGACCGATGAACAAGGAGGAAATATCGGGCGCATGTCTGTGCTTGCTGCTGGTTTTCCCGTTGAGGTTCCGGCATTCTCACTGAACCGGATGTGCGGGTCGAGTCAGCAGGCCATCCACAACGCCACACAGACGATATTAGCGGGTGATGCGGATATTACAATTGCTTGCGGAGTCGAGAACATGACCCGTGTGCCGATGGGCTGTGATATGGGAGGTTTCAGCAATGATCTTATCAACCGTTACAACATTGTCCCTCAAGGTTTTTCCGCGGAGATGATAGCCAGTAAATGGGAATTATCCCGTGAAGAGCTTGATGAATTGTCGCTGGAAAGTCATCACCGGGCAGCGGCCGCAACTGATCAGGGTAAATTTGACCGCGAAATTTTGCCAATTGAAGTAGAAACCGAAAACGGAAATGAGACATTCCGGTATGATGAAGGGATAAGACGGGATACATCAATGGAAAAATTGGCTGGACTGACACCGTCTTTCCAGCCTGATGATGGTGTCGTGACAGCCGGTAATTCCAGCCAGGTCAGTGATGGTGCAGCAGGTCTCTTGCTTATGTCCGGCGAAAAAGCGAAAGCCTTGAGCGTCAAACCACGTGCCAGGATTATCGCACGTGCGGTTGTCGGAGAAGACCCGGTCATGATGCTGACAGGTGTTATCCCGGCAACGCGGAAAGTATTGACAAAGGCCGGATTGACACTGGATCAGATGGATGCCATCGAAATCAATGAAGCATTTGCTTCGGTTGTAAGGGCCTGGGAAAAGGAGCTTGAACCGGATATGTCTAAAGTGAACATCCGTGGCGGAGCGATTGCCCTTGGTCATCCGCTTGGTGCAAGCGGTGCAAAACTTGCTACAACCTTGCTTTATACATTGGAAGATCAAGATGGCAAATACGGTCTTCAAGTCATGTGTATCGGCTTCGGCATGGCAACAGCAACGATTATTGAACGTCTATGAAAGGAGGTATGGCTTATGACAGAACTTGTTAAGCCAAGTACTGATGAAGTATTTGACATGATCGATGCAGCGATTAAATATGATCCGTCTGCAACAGAGGGAAAAGAAGGAATTTACCAATTTTATATTACGGGTGATGATGATGGCTTGTATCAAATGATTATTGATGATGATGGCCCACGTACTGTAAAAAGCGAAGAAAAAGAAGCTCAGGTGACATTAACGGTTGACCATGATGATTTCAGGGAGATGGTTGGAGGGACTTTGAATCCGACTGCAGCATTTATGGGCGGTAAGCTGAAAATAAAGGGCAATATGGGGCTTGCCCTTAAGTTGCAGACTGTCCTGAACTCGTTTTCGTTTTGATATCGAGGCATGTTCAGAACTTTTAAAAAGGGGATGGGAAAATCAAAATGAATGAATCCGGGGGCTTTTCCATGAAACCGAATAATCTGGTTGAAATGCTTTTTCGGACAGTGGATAAGTTTCCGCATAAGGATGTGTTTATGTGGAAGGAAGACGGCGTCTATCAGCATATGACGTATGGAGAATTCTGGGAAAAGATACGCCATGCTGCGGCTGGTTTGGTGCAAATGGGGATAAGTGAAAATGATAAAGTGGCGATCATCTCCGACAGCAATCCGATGTGGGGGATTACAGATTTTGCAGTAGCAAGCATCGGGGCAGTCAGTGTGCCGATTTATCCGACGTTTCCCGCTGAGCAGGCTGCCTATATATTGCAGAATGCAGATGTGCGTGCAGCTGTGGTTGAAAATGAATCCCAGCGGCAAAAAGTGCTGACCGATGAAATGACACTAGACCGTGTCATCACCATGTATCCTGATAGTAACCATCCGCCGGAGGTCAACGAATCATCATTTTCCGAACTGGAAGCAAGCGGAGCCAACAACCCTGTGACTGGCTGGGAAGAATTTTGGCGGCAGATTGACCGGGATCAGTTGGCAACTATTATCCATACATCCGGTACAACCGGGAAGCCTAAAGGGGTTATGCTGTCACATGGAAACTTTCTGGCAAATTTGGAAGCGGTGCAGTTTTGGCTGATTGAGCTATTGCCTGAAGATTTATCATTGTCTTATTTGCCTCTGTCGCATGTGTTTGAGCGTATGGCAGGTCATTATATGCCGTTATCCATCGGAACGACAATCGCATATGCACAAAGCATCGATACCATCCAGGAGAACTTGCTCGAAGTACGGCCAACAGTATTGACCAGTGTTCCGAGATTGTTTGAAAAGGTATACGCGAAAGTGCGTGAAGAGATTGATGATGGTCCGGCAATCAAGAAAAAAATTTTCAATTGGGCAGTTTCAGTCGGGCTTGAACGCTATGAAAGCTACGTAAATGCGCCGGTTGATCAGTTGATCAAACAGCAGGCGATGCCGAAAGATTTGCGCCGCAAATGGAGCATTGCTGATCGACTTGTTTTTCAGAAAGTAAAAACAAAACTTGGTGGAAGGCTTCGCGGCATGGTTTCGGGTGGCGGGACGCTGAATCCTGAACTGGCACGATTTTTTTGGGCACTGGACCTGCCGATACTGGAAGGTTACGGGCTAACTGAAACATCACCTGTCATCACCACTAATCCAATGGTCCGTGCCAAGGCCGGGACAGTCGGAAAAGTGCTGGCAAACCTGGAGGTTAAGATTGACGATGATGGCGAAGTGCTTGTCAGAGGGCCGAGTGTCTTTAAAGGATATTATAATGATCAGGAAGCGACGAAAAAAGAATTTGATGGTGACTGGTTTTACACGGGCGATATCGGCGAACTTGATGATGACGATTACTTGAAGGTGGTTGATCGGAAAAAACGTATCCTCGTGCTATCAACGGGCAAAAACGTTGCACCACAGCCAATTGAAAACGCCATTAACGAGAGCCAATACATTGGTCAGTCGCTGGTCATAGGCGATCAAAAGAAATATGTCATTTGTCTGGTAAATCCGGACTTTGAAAATTTATTGCCATGGGTAAAAGAACATGGTGTCCGTTCCGGTTCCTATGAGGAAGTATGCCGGTACAAAATTGTTCAGGATTTATTGCAAAGTGAAGTCGATGACCGCATAGCTTCCTTTACTTCGTTTGAGAAGCCAAAAAAAGTCGTCATCATTGATGATGAATGGAGTGTTGAAAGCGGTGAACTGACCCCTAAACTATCAATGCGGGTTAAGGTAATCGAACAAAAATATAAGCGATTGATTGAAGAAACATTTGCAGAAGATGATCAGACAGACCGGGCGGAGCAGAATACAATGATCGGGGATGTCTGAAGTTTGCCGGGAATCTTCTTAGAAAAAGGGGCATCCCGGCTGAATGCTCCTTTTTGGCAGCCATTTAAATAAGGCCCTCGCGAATCGCCCTGGCAACTGCTTCGGTTCGATTGCGCGCCTCCATTTTTTGCATGATTGCAGAAATATAATCGCGCACAGTGTATTCACTCAAATTCAGATTGCCGGCTGCTTCACTTGTTGAAGCACCGTCAGCCATCAGCTTCATCACTTCAAGCTCCCTTGGGGACAGGTGCAATGATGCTGATTTTTTACTGTGTCCTCTATGCTGGTCGTAAAACTTTGACAGGATTTCACCGGCACTCTGACCGAATTTCAAAAGTGCGGTAAACGTTTCCTGTTCAACTTTAAAATAGTTGCCGGCACCCTGGTCCAAAATAGCCGCACCGAACAGTTTGTTGTTCGAGGATACAAAAATGGGTGCAATGACAACGGAACGCAGGTCAAATTGTTTCACATACTGATCAGGGAATCCTGCTGATGCCTCTTTAACATAAATCGGCTGCAGGTAGTCCATAGTGCTGCCAAATAGTTGAACCAATTGCAGATTATCCTGTACCAGCGGCAGCTGACTTATGTCTTCGGTAATATTCTGGATGGCTTGGTTATCAAGCCGATGTCCAAACAATCCGAATCCCGTTTGTTCATGTACGGAGAAAGAAAACAGAGCACAGCGTTCAAAAGGAAGGTAATTGACAAAACCAGCTGTGATATTTTCGACTGCCTCGTTATAATCAGCAGATCGCATAATCGTTTCATTAAACATGATAACCGAGTCTTTCCACTGCTGTTCCTGTTTTGTCACTTCATATGAATCTTTGCCATTCTGGTACATCTGCAAAGCGTAAGTGATAAACGGCATGATTTGGGATGTATCTTCATGGCGGATGCAGATCAATAATGTGACATCATCATGCGGAATTGGCAAAACATTATAATATTTTCTGTTTTGATGAGTCATTTGTCCAAGGAGCAGCTCCGACAAATCATAGATTGTATCCGCTTTTAAAACGTCATTTCCCAATAGTAAATCCTGACTCATGTTGTTAAACCATTTTTCAACAACATAAGACCGATTTTTTCGGATGACAACGGCTCCCCATTCAATTGGCAATTGATTGGAAGACACGAGATTTTTCAAAAACGAATCAATCGAAAAATACTGCTGGTATGGCTGGATAAGGATATCTTCACCAATCGCGGAAAATAAATACCGTACCGCTTGATGATCCTCATATGAGTGATTGCCTGTTGACTGGACCACTTTGTGTACAGCATTTTCCAGCAATGTGAGCGTGAATTGATTGATTTGGGGTGATATGTTTTTTCGAGATACAGCGTACTCAGTATTGTCATCTTCTTGTAAAAAAAGATAATCGGTAAAAAGATTAATAGCGGCTTCCATTTTGTCAGCAGACTTTTTTCCCGTGCGCTGCAGATGGGAAAAAATGCTCCCCCATTCATTCAAAATCAAACGCTGGTGCGATTGGACGATATTTAAGCCATTCTGGAACAATGAATCCATCTGATGATTGATTGTCAGGGACATGTCACTTTCTCCCTTCATCTACGCATACTTTTTAGCTCCTATTACCTGCTTCGGAATGCCATATACGTTTATGATTATTTTATATGACTTATTATCAATTTTCAAATAATCCGAAGATGCTTGAACACTATTATCATATTTAAAAAAACCGGATAATATTCGGACTGCTAACTCTTGTCCATACTAAAGTTGTCGGTCCAAATTAGCAAATGCGGGTGAAACGGAGTAAAATTTACCTATGAATGTAGGGTGTTAATGATGATGAATCTATTTTACAATGAAAATAAGATTAAAGAATTTTCATTTAATACAGTTAATACTGAAAACATGAGTGTGCTGGTTAATGAAAGGAGGGTCACTGCGAAGTGAACCAGGAAGCTAATGTGGGGAGGTGGCGCCAATGAGAAGTCGGCCATTTCAGAGTTGGACTTAATGTTAAATGAAAGCGATATCAACAAATGGATTATGCTTTCCCAGCTGGGTCATCCGGAGGCGAAGCAACTATATGTCACTGAAGGTGTGAATGAGACTTAACAATGTGTAAAGGAGTGCGATTCTTGAAAAACGAACGTAATGTAACAGTTGGAAACACGTTGAAAAAGAAATTTTTAATTGCTGTGCTGAGCGGATTTTTGGCACTTGGCGGGCTGGTTGCCGCATTTGGCTTCAGCGGAACAGCGTTTGCAATGCCACTCGGTGGAATCGGGGATTTTTATGTTGAGTTTGATGAATTAAAAGGAACGAATTTTAAACTATTGCCGCACATTGGCGAAACAGGTAATTCAGATGCTGAACCGATGGTGCGGAACAAAATGGACACTGCTGAGATTAAAAATTTGCATATTTATAAAGACCTGCCACTTCCGGGAGAAGGCTGGGTCAGGGTGCATATCCGGGCAGATGGCAAAACGACGATTGAAGGCTTAATTCAGGATGCCCGCTTTATCGATGCCAATTTAAGCTTTGAAGATCTGGCCATTAAAGAAAAAAACACAGATGAATTTTCAAAGAACTGGACACAGAATGCCTCGACAATCACGATAACGGACGCCTCACTTGTGACCGATTATCTGTTCCAAAGCATGGTCAGCCTGGACAGTGCAAAAATTTCCGTTGAAAAAATCGATGGACCGAAAAAAGTTGATCCAGCAAAAGGCGGGGCGAAAAAAGATAAGTCGGAAAAATAATCCGCGTTAAACAGAAAGGTGATCACGATGGACAGAAAAGAAGCAAGAGCATTGAAAAAAGAGAAAAAATTACAGGCACGATATACGAAAATAGCTGAAGGCGGGAAGTTCAAAAAATGGCGGAACCGCCGTCCATTCTGGGGTGCAACCCTATCACTGCTTGCTGGTTTGCTGGTGTTGTATATTCCGCTGCAGCTGTATGCAATTGCTTTTATTCCCGGCAGTCTGGTATTTGTCGGCTTTATCTTCGGCGGTTTGATATTGATCACCGGCATTTTTTCATATATTTACCCGCAATTTTCAACCGTATTCGGGGTTGTCGTGGTATTTCTGTCGGTACTCTCTGTTATGGGGGCGCTCGGCGGTTTTATCATAGGTACAATCTTCGGTATTATCGGGGGATCACTGCTGATTGCATGGGAAAAAACATCGGTCGAAGTGGATCAAAACGGTGGTCATGAAAGGCAAAGCAAAAAGGAAGTGGCCAAACAGCCGCCTGAAGAGGAAAGCCCGGAAGTGGTCAAAGTGTAATTTTCAGGGAATCTGACATAGTATGGCTAGTTTAGGAGAGTCGTTATGAAAAAAAATAGACATTTGAATAAACTTGTTCTGATCGGCTCAATTTTTGTTCTCCTGATCGGCTCCTTCCTCATGCCTGTCGCTGCAATAAATGTGCATGCTGATGAGGAGGGAGATGATGAAGCCCCGAATCATAGCGGCGGCTTCATGATCGAAACAGAACGAGTCGAGGGGAGCATGGATCTATTGGGAGCCCTTCAAGGCAAAATTTCCATCAAACAGGGCAAAATCGAGGGACTGAGAATCACTAAGACACTTGAAGAAAATGAAAAGCCGTTTGCCATAAAAATCAAGTCGGATGGACCGATTCCGGTACAAAATTTAGAGGCGCGGACGGTGGATGGGAAAATGCCCCATATTGGCGGCTTTTGTGGTATTAATCTATCAACCCTTCTGGAGAAAGAAGATATCGAAAAATTGCTGGCGCATCTAAGTACTCTTGATGAGGATCAAATCGTTGCCATGATCGAGAATCTGAACTTGGATGGACTGCTGGAAAAAGTAGATTTGGAGCAATTGGTTCAAAAGCTGAAGACGATCGACCCCGAAAACCCTGATTTTGGCGGCATTTTTGATGGTATTGACCCGACCGTTGTCATAAGCGACATCAATACGGAGGCACTTAGGCCAATACTCGAGACAGTCGGTTTAAGTAAAGTATATGTATCCATATGTCTGAAAAACGTCTCGATGAAGGTCACTGAACAGTCAGTAGAGGACATATCACTGCCGGAAGCAGAAATTGAGACGTGCTATAAGAGTGAATGCAATCAGCTGCCGGATGCTCCGCAAACCAATACATCCGGTGAAAAGTCCGGAAGTGCCGAAGAGATGAAAAGCATTCTAAAGCAGATGGAAGAACAGGAAAAACAAATTAATACCGCAAAAAAGGGAATGGAGGAAGATAATAAAAAACTGAATGACATTAAAGATTCCATCAGTCAGACGAATGATACCGACGAAAAACTGCAGGGCAATAACATGCTGGATGAATCGCTCAGCAAGCTGAAACAATTCTTTGGCGATAAGATTAAAGATCAGGAAATGCTTCAATTTGTCACAGAAAAACTGAATTTGAATGAGGCAGATGAAGAGCAGAATATCGGTAAGTCCCTTGTCTCGTTAACCGGTAAAATAGCGGAAGACTATAATACTTTTGATGATATCCATACTGAGCTGAAGAAAACTCTTGATAAGACCCAATCACAATTTAATGAACTGGAAGAGAGCGTCCAGTCGAAAGCGGAGAAACTTTCTTCGATTGAGGGCAATATGGAAGAGCAATCAGCCGCTCACCAGCAGCTCAGAAAAAATATTCAGTTTATCAGGGAATTATCCGGTGATCATGGAAAATCCGGACAGGGTGGAAATGAATCCGACCTGACGACAGTCAAAAAGGACATAAAAAAGCTGAAAGAGGAAATAAAAGCGGTTAAGGGAAGTCTTGGAACATTGCAGGAAAAAGCAGATGCAGTCAACGGACAGCTGGAGACATGGACAAAGCGCATAACGGAAATCAAATCGTCCTTTGAAGGATTGAAAGACGACTATCCGAATGAAGTTTACAAGACTGTCATGGAAAACCTGTCCGTTGATCAAGATGAAGACTCAAACGATAATGGCAGCCAGGAAGATGAAACACGTCAAACTGAAAAAGATCAAGAAGGTTCTGGGGAAAATTCGGCTGAAAACTCAAAGGATGGAAATAAAGCAGAAAAGGAAAATAAATCAGGAGAAACAACAGGAAAAAGCGAAAAATCAGAGAAAGATAATAAATCCGAGGAAAAAAGTTCATCCAAAAAAACAAATAATGATAAATCTGCCGATAACAAATCATCCAACGAAGAAAAAGATACCAAACAAAAGAAGCAAACAAACAGTAAAGAAAAAGATTCCCAAAATAAGAAACAAACAAATAGCATCAATACACAAGCTAAAGACACATCGTCTGGTACGGACAATAAGAATTCAACGGACAATAACAAGGATGAGACCTTAGGTGATGGGAGCGGCAGAGATGGCTTGCCGGACCTTAAGGAGTTGCGGGAACAATCGCTCATCGGAGATTTAGTGTCCGGTTTAACGGAGTGAATAATATCAAATGTAAATCATTTTAAATTCTGCAGAAGCTTGATTTTGTATCAGGCTTCTGTTTTTTGTTGTCCTGGATACTATA
>NZ_DATGTT010000043.1:0-20742 GCF_035301675.1 Lentibacillus sp.
ACCCGGCTGAAAAAGCTCGGGATTGAAGATGAGGAAGCTTGGAAGGTTGCGAATACCAGGAAAGGTTACTGGAGGGTTTCGCTAAGCGAAACCTTGCACAAGGCAATTAAAAATAAAACGCTTGTGAAGTGGGGTCTTAAAGACCTGAACCATTTATACAAGCGTGCGTACTTAAACTATTGAACCGCCGTATACGGAACCGTACGTACGGTGGTGTGAGAGGACGACTAACCAAATAATGGTTAGTCTCCTACTCGATTATTCCTCATATAATGGGCATTAACCTTCCAGAGAACGAAGGGTGATTACCTGTAAAGGTCTGATTCTGTTCAGCTAGCGGGATATAACGCCCGCTGAGTGAAGTTTCACTAATCTATTAAAAGCCTGGCTTTTTGGTGTTTAACAATTAAGAACAGATATAACCTAATCACAAAAGCAGAGAAGATGGAACAAATTCATACAGAAAGAAGAGGGATTAGCATTGACGAAGTATATTTTTGTGACCGGCGGTGTGGTGTCATCACTTGGTAAAGGGATAACAGCTGCGTCACTTGGCAGGCTTTTGAAAAATCGGGGATTGAAAGTTACCATTCAAAAATTTGATCCGTACATTAACGTTGACCCCGGAACGATGAGCCCGTACCAGCATGGTGAGGTGTTTGTAACCGAGGATGGGGCGGAAACCGATCTTGACCTTGGACATTATGAGCGTTTTATTGATATTAATTTGAATAAGTACAGTAATATTACGACTGGTAAAGTATACTCCAGCGTCATCAAGAAAGAACGGCGCGGCGATTACCTTGGCGGAACGGTGCAGGTGATTCCGCACATTACGAACGAAATTAAAGAACAAGTTTTCCGGGCCGGGCAGGCAACAAAAGCTGATGTGGTCATCACAGAAATCGGTGGAACTGTCGGGGATATCGAATCACTGCCGTTTCTTGAGGCGATCCGTCAAATTAAGAGTGACATTGGACGGGAACACGTTATGTATATTCATTGTACACTTGTGCCGTATATTAAGGCGGCCGGTGAGGTCAAAACAAAACCGACCCAGCACAGTGTGAAGGAATTGCGTTCATTGGGTATCCAACCGGACGCGATTGTACTGCGATCAGAACTGCCGATCAGTGAAGAAATGAAAGAAAAAATTGCATTGTTCTGTGATACTAGTAAACAAATGGTTATTGAGATGCTTGATGCTGATACACTTTATCAGGTGCCGATTGCCCTGCAAAAACAGCGGCTTGATCAGCTGACGTGTGATCATCTGGGTCTCAACTGCAGCGAAGCAGCCATGCAGGAGTGGGAACAGCTGATTGCCAGTGTCCGGAATTTATCCAAGACGACGGTCATCGGACTAGTCGGGAAATATGTGGAGCTGCCTGATGCATATTTATCAGTTGTCGAATCATTGAAGCATGCAGGGTTTTCGTATGATACGGATGTTCAAGTAAAATGGATTAATTCTGAGAAATTAAGTTATGAGTCAATTGTAAGTGAATTGGAAGATGTAGATGGTGTTCTCGTACCGGGCGGTTTCGGTGATCGCGGAATTGATGGCAAAATCGAGGCTATTCGCTACGCCCGCAAGAATAAAAAGCCATTTTTCGGTATATGCCTTGGGATGCAGCTGGCAACGGTTGAATTTGCAAGAAACGTGCTCGGTCTTGAAAATGCGCATTCGGCAGAAATTGATCCGGCCACACCAAATCCGATCATCGATTTGCTGCCGGAGCAGAAAAATATTTCCGACTTGGGCGGTACACTAAGGCTCGGCAGCTATCCATGCAAGCTGATGGATGGCACGAAAACAAAACAGGCCTATGGAAACGAGGATTTGATTTATGAACGCCATCGCCATCGTTATGAGTTCAATAATAACTACCGGGAGCAAGTGCAAGATAACGGTATGATTCTGTCCGGAACAAGCCCTGATGACCGGCTGGTTGAGACGATCGAACTGGCCGATCATCCGTGGTTTGTTGCATGCCAGTTTCATCCGGAATTCAAATCACGTCCAAATCGTCCGCAGTCGCTGTTTCATGGATTTATCGGAGCAGCTTGCCGGGATTGCTAGGTACAATTCCAGTCGAAACAATTGTAATAAGAGACCTGGATAAAAACGGCTTTTCAGTTTTTATCCGGGTTTTTTAAATAGCTCATTGCATTAATATACATATGGATTTTAGAATCGTTCTTAAAAAATAGAAGGGTTTTGGAGAATTTTGTAGAATAATGACAAGGAGCGGAACAATGAAATACATAAATGGGGGAGTGGTCAAGTGTATGACTAGGGAGATACTGGTTGTAGACGATCAGCCAGGAATACGTATGTTATTACAGGAAGTTTTCAGCGATGAAGGGTACAGCGTGACAGCAGCAGAGACCGGTAAGGAAGCACTCGGCCAGCTATACGCCCATTCATTTGACTTGCTTGTGCTGGACTATAAATTACCGATTGTTGATGGCCCGGAAGTGTTAAAACAACTGGAACGTGATAATGTTCTTGTTCCGGTAATTGTTATGAGCGGTTTGGCGGAAGATATCAGAAAGGAGATAAGTGAATTCAGTATCGTCAGGAAAATTTTTGCCAAACCATTTAATATTCAGGAAGTCAGCGATTTTGCCAAAGATATTTTTGAATGAACGAATAATATTTAAACAAACAGTGCAGCAGACATTATGTGCCTTGCTGCTTTTTTAAATTTGGTGAATGCTGCCGTGCTGAATCAAAGCTTGCGACATTGTGTTCTTGTTGGTATTCTTATACTGTAGTTAATTTAGTTATTTTCGGGTACGCATATTTTTAATGCAAAGCCTTAGCCAATGATTGCCGGGCTTTTGTCCGGTATTGATCAATAAATTTACAAAGCGAGGGGTTGGCAAATGAAAATTTTTCTGGATTCTGCAAGTATTGATGATATTCGATCTGCAAATGAGCTTGGCATTCTGGCGGGTGTGACAACGAATCCAAGTCTGGTTTCAAAAGAAGGCGTTTCGTTCCATGATCGCCTGAAAGAAATTACGGATGAGGTTCCCGGATCTGTCAGTGCAGAAGTCATATCCGAGGATGCGGAAGGCATGGTAAAAGAAGGAAAGGAACTTGCGGGAATCGCACCGAATATTACGGTAAAAGTTCCGATGACACTGGAAGGCCTAAAAGCCGTTAAAACGTTCAGTGATTTAAATATTAAAACAAACGTGACACTGATTTTCAACGCAAATCAGGCTTTGCTGGCAGCACGTGCCGGAGCATCCTATGTATCGCCGTTTCTTGGCCGTCTGGACGATATCGGTCATGATGGCATGGATTTGATCGCAACGATTTCCGAAATGTTTGGCCGCCATAATATTGGAGCGGAAATCATTGCTGCCTCCATCAGACATCCATTACACGTAACAGATGCTGCCATGAATGGCGCACATATTGCGACACTCCCATATAAAGTGATCGGTCAGCTGGTTAAACACCCGCTGACAGACCAGGGAATCGAGAAATTCCTCGCTGATTGGAATAAGCAAAACTAAATGCATAAAACTGGAAAAAATGTGTAATATAAGGGTGGAAAGTGCCAGGAGCTGAAGCTGGACTAGAAAAGCACAGGCAACTGACCAGCTATAAAACTGTACAACGTCTAAAAGCGGGGTGCTGTAATTGCAGAAGATTTTAATCGAAGGCGGTCATCCATTAAAAGGCAAGGTACGGATCAACGGTGCAAAGAACAGTGCTGTTGCATTGCTGCCTGCCGCACTCTTAGCCGATTCACACGTCGCCATTGAGGGACTGCCGGACATTTCAGATGTCTATACTCTTGGCGATTTGCTCGAGGAAATTGGCGGGGAAGTGAGCTGGGATGGGCAAACAGTGCATATTGACCCTGAAAACATGGTCTCCATGCCGCTCCCGAACGGGAAAGTCAAAAAGCTCAGAGCATCCTATTATTTTATGGGAGCCATGCTGGGCAAATTCAATCAGGCTGTCATTGGGCTGCCGGGCGGGTGCCATTTGGGCCCGCGCCCGATCGACCAGCATATTAAAGGGTTTGAAGCACTGGGAGCAGAAGTCACCAACGAACAAGGTGCCATCTATATCCGCGCCAATGAACTTCGCGGAGCAAGAATTTACCTTGATGTCGTCAGCGTGGGAGCAACCATCAATATTATGCTTGCTGCCGTTAAAGCAAAAGGGAAAACAATTATTGAAAATGCGGCAAAAGAGCCTGAAATCATTGATGTTGCAACCCTGCTTACAAACATGGGAGCCAATATCAAGGGTGTCGGAACCGATGTGATCCGGATTGAAGGTGTGCCATCATTAAACGGGTGTCAGCATACCATTATTCCTGACCGGATTGAGGCCGGAACCTATGCGATTGCTGCTGCAGCGCAAGGCAGCGAAGTCATCATCGATAATGTGATACCACAACATTTGGAATCCGTGCTGGCAAAACTGGAGGAAATGGGTGTCACCATCGAACAGAAAGATGAGCAGTTATATATCGCACCGAAGCAGCCGCTTAAAAGTGTTGACGTGAAAACGCTGGTTTATCCCGGTTTTCCGACCGACCTTCAGCAGCCGTTTACGACATTATTGACTAAAGCTGTGAATACAGGTGTTATAACGGATACGATCTATTCAGCCCGGTTAAAACATATTGACGAATTGAGGCGGATGAACGCCATGATTAAGGTTGAGGGCGGCTCAGTGATCGTTAATGGACCTGTCCAGCTGGAAGGTGCCCGTGTGAAGGCGAGCGATCTGCGTGCCGGCGCATCACTTATCATTGCTGGCCTGATGGCAAACGGCGTCACTGAAATCACTGGCGTTGACCATATTGACCGGGGCTATGAAAAAATCACCGAGAAACTGAAAAGTCTTGGCGCCAATGTATGGCGGGAAGAAATGAGCAAAAAAGAAATAGAACAATTTCAGAACTCGTAATAAAGAAAGCGCGGCGCGTCCGTGCTAAATAGAGAGAAAACTCCTTTCATATGCAGATCCTTTTGGGATGAGGACATTTTTAATTAAAGGAGAGGGAAATATGGAAAGAAGTTTAACGATGGAAATTGTTCGCGTAACAGAGGCTGCAGCCCAATCATCCGCACGCTGGATGGGACGCGGGAAAAAGAATGAAGCAGATGATGCGGCGACTTCAGCGATGCGTGATGTTTTTGATACAATTCCGATGCAGGGGAATGTTGTGATCGGTGAAGGTGAAATAGACGAAGCACCGATGCTCTATATTGGCGAGAAACTCGGCACAGGTTCCGGTCCTGAAGTGGATGTCGCTGTCGATCCACTGGAAGGCACCAGTATTGTTGCCCAGGGTACATGGAACGCACTGGCAGTGATTGCGATAGCTGATGGCGGAACTTTGCTGCATGCACCGGATATGTATATGAAGAAAATTGCAGTTGGTCCCGAAGCAGTCGGCAAGATAGATATTAACGCGCCGACACTCGATAATTTAAAAGCGGTCGCCAATGCCAAAAATAAAGCAGTCGAGGATTTGGTGGTCATCGTGTTGGATCGCCCTCGCCATGCGGAATTAATTGAAGAAATCCGCGCTTCCGGAGCGCGCATTAAGTTAATTCCGGATGGCGATGTGGCTGCAGCAATGAATACGGCTTTTGACGACACCGGCGTAGATATTTTACTCGGAATCGGCGGAGCGCCTGAGGGTGTCCTCAGTGCGGCTGCATTAAAATGCCTTGGCGGGGAAATCCAGGGCAAGCTTGTCCCCTCCAATGATGGCGAAATTAAACGCTGTAAGGAAATGGGTATTGATGATCTCGAAAAAGTCTATTCTATGGAAGATTTTTGCTGCGGTGATGATGCCATCTTTGCCGCAACCGGTGTAACCGATGGCGAATTGCTTCAAGGCGTTCAGTTCAAAGGTGCAAAAGCAACAACACAAACAGTGGTGATGCGCGCCAAAAGCGGCACAGTCCGTTTTATTGACGGAGAACATAGCCTGAAGAAAAAACCTAATCTTGTTATCCAGTCATAGTTGTGTTTGTGCAGATTTCCTTTTGGCCAGTCCTTCGAAATTACACTCGTAAAGGGAAGTGGGCAGTTCCCGGTAAATGTCCGATTCTGTTCATCTGAAAATCAGTGGGGAAAAACATCCCGCTGATTTTCACTTTATTTATTCATACCGATACAGCAGACAAAAAGTTCAGATATTGTATTGAATATTTAGCTGTAAAAAGGTATGATGATGTTTATGGATAGGAACAACTGGTAATGATAAATATAAATTGGAAAACTTCCATTCTAGCTTCCTGTAAACTCTTCTATCGTTTTATACTGACCATTCACAATAGAAAGAGAACAATTTCACTATTTTCACAATGTAAAAATGCAGGTTCAAAGATGAGGATAAAATGGACCAAGAAGTTCGAGGCGGTGCGGTCCTCCGAGCCGTGAAATGTAGGTAAATTCAAACAAAAGCACAGAAAATGCTTCACTGAAATCCGCTTCGCACGCGAGCATTAACGCGTTTCTTTTCCGAGGAACAGTGGTGTGTCATCTTTACCTGCTCCTTTGAATAATCTTCAAAAATGAATAAGTGTGGTGATTTTATGGCATCATTAACGATTTCCCACCTGGAGACATTAACACTGAAAGAAATTTATGCTCTGGCACGGGAATACAAAGTATCCTATTATTCAAAACTGACAAAAAAAGAACTTATTTTCGCTATTTTAAAAGGACAGGCTGAACAAGACGGCTTTTTATTTATGGATGGCATTTTGGAAATTATCCCTTCAGAAGGGTTCGGCTTTCTTCGTCCAATCAATTATTCCCCAAGTGCAGAAGACATCTATATTTCCGCATCACAAATCCGCCGTTTTGATTTAAGGAATGGAGACAAAGTTTCCGGTAAAGTACGTCCGCCGAAAGAAAATGAGCGCTATTATGGTTTGCTCCATGTTGACGCGGTAAACGGGGAAGATCCGGAAACGTCAAAGGAACGTGTCCACTTCCCGGCGCTCACAGCTCTGCATCCTGACCGATTAATGAAGCTTGAGCGCGAGCCCAAAAATTTATCAACCCGCATCATTGATTTGATGACACCTGTTGGCTATGGCCAGCGCGGACTGATTGTTGCACCGCCAAAAGCAGGTAAAACAGTTCTCCTGAAGGAAGTTGCCAATAGCATTTCAACGAATCATCCGGAGGCAAAACTGATTATTTTACTGGTGGACGAGCGTCCGGAAGAAGTGACCGACATCGAGCGCTCGGTACATGAAGATGTGGATGTCGTCAGTTCTACGTTTGATGAAGTGCCGGAGAACCATATAAAGGTGTCAGAACTGGTCCTCGAACGAGCTATGCGCCTCGTTGAACACAAACGTGATGTAATCGTTCTGATGGATAGCATCACCAGGCTGACGCGTGCCTATAACCTTGTCATTCCGCCAAGCGGCAGGACACTTTCCGGAGGTATTGATCCCGCGGCGTTCCATCGTCCGAAACGCTTTTTCGGTGCAGCCAGAAATATTGAAGAGGGCGGCAGCTTCACCGTATTGGCAACATCGCTCGTTGATACGGGGTCGCGGATGGACGATGTGATCTATGAGGAATTTAAAGGCACAGGCAATATGGAACTGCATCTTGACCGCAGTCTTGCCGAACGCCGGATTTTCCCTTCGATTGATATACTGAAATCCGGAACGCGCAAAGAAGAATTGCTTGTTTCGAAAAGTCATCTTGACAAAATCTGGGCAATTCGCAAAACCATGCAGGACTCCCATAACTTCCTTGACCGCTTCTTGAAACGCCTGCGTGCAACGAAAAACAATGAAGAGTTTTTCCAGCAGATGGACGATGAAATGAAGCGAAAAGGCACGAAGTAACCATATAGCGCGAAGGAATGATTAGCTATTGCAATCATAACGCGGCGCTGTTATAATCTTTTTGTGTGAGTTAAGATAACCAGATAACGTTTGAGACCTGTGAACGGCTCTTACTATAACTCTGAATGCATAAGGATTCAGGGCAAAAAGGAGTGGAAAGACATGAAAAACGAAATTCATCCGGAATACAGGAAAGTTGTTTTCCTGGACACAAGCTCGGATTATAAATTCCTGAGCGGTTCAACGCAGACATCTGAAGAAACAATCGAATGGGAAGATGGCAACACGTACCCGCTTATCCGTGTTGAAATCAGCTCAGCTTCACACCCATTCTACACCGGAAAACAAAAAGCTGATAAAGTCGGCGGACGCGTAGACCGATTCAAGAAAAAATATAATATGAAATAAATTAAAAAGTGGAGCCGCCCGATTAGGAGCGTATGGACTGTACTGCCCCGTACGAGATAAAGGAAACACGATGAGCCTAAGCGAATCGATGTTGACTTATCGTAAGAAGGGGAAGGAAGTCAATTAGCCCTTGGGAGGCGGAACTGGATTTGGCTGAGGCAACCATACCTCATTTATATGAAAAACAGGCAATTTGTCTATATTTTGCCTGTTTTTTCACTTTAATAAAAGGGATATTTGTTCCGGTCTTGACTAAAAGGCTTATCCCGCCTTAACGGGCAGCAAGATCTCCACTCCAATATGTCCAAGAAATCAGAAAAATAAGCGGGGGATCAGCTGCCCGTAAAGGTTCGATTCTGTTCAGCTAACAACCAGTGGGAAAATCACCTACTGATTGAAGTTTCACTTTAACAGATTTTATCTAAAATAAAGTTAAACTGATACATACATAATAGGAATATATCTTTGGAAGGGAGTTCCCGCACATGTACGTGATGAATCAAAGCGGATGGATTGAAGTGATCTGCGGCAGCATGTTCTCCGGCAAATCCGAAGAACTTATACGGCGTGTTCGCTGGGCAACATACGGCAATCTGTCGGTCCGCGTTTTTAAACCGGTGATCGATGACCGTTATGCCGATGAATCAGTTGTGTCCCATAACGGTACGTCAATCATTGCACGCCCGGCTAAAAATTCGGAGAAAATATTGGAATATCTCGAGCACAGTCAGATAGATGTGGTTGGAATCGACGAAATCCAATTTTTTGATAACAACATTGTTTCAGCAGCCAATGAGCTGGCAAACAAAGGCATCCGTGTCATCGCGGCCGGTCTTGATACAGACTTTCGCGGAGAGCCATTCGGCCCCATGCCGGAAATGATGGCACAAAGCGAATCCATTTCAAAACTGAATGCGATTTGCCCGGTCTGCGGATCTCCCGCCAATCGAACGCAACGTCTAATTGATGGCAAGCCGGCGTCATATAACGACCCGGTCATTCTGGTGGGTGCGTCGGAATCGTACGAGCCCAGATGCCGTCATCATCATGAAGTACCGAATAAACCCTGTAAAAAAAACGCAGAAGCCATGACCGAGATGTCTGAGTAAAAAAAGAGTGCAGGGAGCGCTCTTTTTTGTTAGGTTGAACAATTCGCGCGAGGTTGGCATTAAATCGCGCGACATCTCAGGATATCGCGCGAGGACCGGCTGATTTCGCGCAACGGCCTCAGCATTTCGCGCGACAACCCTCCAACTTCGCGCGGCGTTCCCAAGAAATCGCGCGACACTTCCCGGATTTCGCGCGATCCGATAAAAAGTCGGCCCTCCTTCTACAATGTTGATTTTCGGCAGCTGCCGAAAATCGTCATATTGAAAATATTCTTCGACCTTTGATAATGTGCTATATTAATATTGACTACCAAAAACTATACAAAGGAATTTTTATGGCTGATGCTGCCGGCATTTCGAACATACGGCTGATTTAGCCTGCAAATCAGCTGTATTAAAGTTGAGAAAGACTGTCCTGTATAATTTTGACCTCCCTTTATGAGTGTATTATAATTATACTGTTAATCGAAAAGAGGTGACCGTTGTGTTAGAGCGATTGCAATCATTGGAAGACCGATATGATAAATTGAATGAATTGCTCAGTGACCCTGATGTCATAAGTGATACAAAAAAACTGCGCGATTATTCCAAAGAACAGTCTGACCTTGAAGAAGTCGTGCAGGCTTACCGGACCTATAAAGATGTTGAAGAACAATTGAAAGATGCAAAAGAAATGCTTGAAGACGAATCAGATGACGACATGCAGGATATGGCGAAAGCTGAAATCGAGGATCTTTCCGAAAAAGAACATGAGCTTGAAGAGCGGTTAAGAATATTGCTGCTGCCGAAAGATCCAAACGATGATAAGAACGTATTTATGGAGATCCGCGCTGCAGCAGGCGGCGATGAAGCAGCTTTATTCGCCGGTGATCTTTACCGCATGTACAGCAAGTACGCTGAAGCACAGGGCTGGAAAATCGATGTCATCGAAACCACCTCAACCGGTGTCGGTGGCTATAAAGAGATTATTTTCATGGTAAACGGCACAGGAGCTTACTCCAAACTGAAGTACGAAAATGGTGCACACCGTGTGCAGCGTGTCCCGGAAACGGAATCCGGCGGCCGCATCCATACTTCTACTGCGACGGTAGCGGTTTTGCCTGAGGCGGAAGAAGTGGAAGTCGATATAAATGAAAAAGATATTCGCGTCGACACATTTGCTTCCAGCGGTCCGGGCGGCCAAAGTGTTAACACAACCATGTCTGCAGTGCGTCTGACACATGATCCGACCGGGATTGTTGTGTCCTGCCAGGATGAAAAGTCACAAATCAAAAATAAGGAAAAAGCAATGAGAGTGCTTCGTGCACGCATTTATGACAAGTTCCAGCAGGAGGCTCAGGAGGAAATCGATGAGAACCGCAAATCCGCAGTCGGAACCGGGGATCGCTCAGAGCGCATTCGCACGTATAATTTTCCGCAGACACGTGTAACCGATCACCGTATCGGCATGACCATTCAAAAGCTTGATCAAGTCATGGAAGGAAAATTGGATGAGTTCATCGATGCCCTGCTCCTCGAAGAACAGGCGAAAAAACTTGAGCAAATTGGTGAATAAAATGGAAAACGAATCGAAATTGCATGAAGTCCTGCGCCGGGCTTCTCTTTTTTTAGAAAAAAATAACCGCGAGCCAAAAGTGGCTGAACTGCTCCTGCAGCATTTTCTGGGGGTATCGCGTTCCGAATTGTTCATGAAAATGCGCGACCCTGTTTCGGAAGCAGTGCTAATGCCATTTCAGCAGGCGATTGAATGTCATGCGGAAACCGGCGTGCCGGTTGAACATATTACCGGATATGCGTCGTTTTTCGGCAGGGATTTTCATGTCAATGGACATACATTGATACCGCGCCCGGAAACGGAGGAACTCATTCAGCATATTATACGTACAGTTCCGAATGAGCCGATTACCATTGCAGACATTGGGACCGGGACAGGCATCATCGCTGTAACCCTCGCACTAGCATTTCCGGAAGCGGAAGTATACGCAACCGATATATCAGAGGAGGCGCTTGATGTTGCCCGTCAAAATGCTGAGCAGCTGGGTGTAACTGTTAATTTTCTGCAGGGGGATTATCTGAAGCCGCTGGTTGACCGGGCTATCCAGGCTGACATGATCGTTTCCAATCCGCCGTACATCGCATCTGAGGAAAAGATGTCACTCTCTGATACGGTGAAAAATTTCGATCCGGAACATGCTTTGTTTGCAGAAGAACAGGGCCTTGGTGCTTACAAGGATATGATAGCTGAGCTCCCGAACGTGATGAAGCAGGACGGGTATGTGTTTTTCGAAATCGGACATGAGCAGGGAAAGACGGTCAAATCCATGCTGGAAAATGCTTTTCCGGAAAGTGATGCAGCAATCACCCAGGATATGAACGGAAAAGATCGGATTGTCAGCGGGATATTGGGTTCACCGGGTCATGAGCTCTGACACCATGTCCGGGAGAAAAACGCTCACAATGGCCGAAGCGGTCCTGGAGTTAGCTGTCCAGTCCAATACCCCTCTGAGACGCCGTGAAAAATATTAATAGATTGATAGTATGAAAATTAGCCCCTTCGTCCATACTGTTTGATACATCAGGTTGGAAAGGGGTTTTATTCGATGGGACGGTTTACGATTTCTGTACTTATATTTATGATTATTCTATTGATTATGCCTGTCCAGTTTTTAAGTGAGGACGCCGGAACAAGCAGTGCTCAGTCTGATATTAAGGTGATTCCGGATGAGGCGATCCGACTGCGGATTCTGGCTAACAGTGATAAGCCGGATGATCAGGAGTTGAAACGGAAGGTGCGGGATGGGGTGAATGCTGCTATCTCTGAGTGGGTTAAAGATATAACCGATATTAATGAAGCCAGAAAATTAATAGAAAAGAAGATCCCGGAAATACGCGATATTGCGGCAGATGTTTTGGAAGAAGAAAAGAAGCATCAGGACTTGGACGTTGAATACGGCGAAAATATCACGTTCCCCGCCAAGCTATATGGTTCATACATGTATCCGCCGGGTGAGTACGAAGCGGTGCTGATCACACTGGGTGAAGGCAAGGGCGCCAATTGGTGGTGCGTGCTCTTCCCGCCGCTCTGCTTCCTGGATTTTTCAAACGGAACCAGTGTTGCTGAAGCGGAAGAGACCAAAACAGATGAGGAAGCAGATGTTAAGGACGAAGAACAAGAGGCTGAGGTCAAATTTTTTCTCTTTGAATGGTTCAGTTAGGTCATAGATTATCTAGTTTTTGCATAACGTACTAGAAAGATGTGAAGAAAGTCACCATGACCCTGTGCCGAAAAAATTCAAAATCATAGAGGTGAGAAAAAATGGAACTGATCGCAGCAAATCAGGCAACAAAAGAGAAACTCGAAACATTTTTGGAAAACAATAAAGATGTTGAACGGGATTTATTGCTGGAAAAGGGTTATGTGGTTGAGTTTAATGGAATGGTTGAAGGATGCTTTGTCATAGATTCGATAGATGAGGATATTTACTGGCTGAAACAGCTTTATGTGACAAAAAATGCAGCCGCATCGTTACCCGTCTTATTGGAATCAATTCTGGCATTGGCTAAAGAAAAGCAGGCAAAGCAGTTATTCGTCCACAGCCACCAGCCGATGGTCGACGTTCTGCTTGAAGCACTGCAGTTTTCCCCGCAAAAAGAAAATGCGTTTGTGGCAAATCAGCCGGACAATAAAGGAAATTGGTGGACTTATAACGTATCATAGATAGTTATCCCGTTATCAACAATTATACACAACAGGATGTGGGTAACTTGTTTAAAACGGCTGGATAACCCCATTTATTATACACACTTCATGTGGAGAAATGTATTAGGGCTGGGGACAACTAATTTGCAGAATCTGCCATCATGACACCATTTGCCGGAACAGAGCTTTTTTTAAAAGTAAAGATAATACCTTTTTGTTTTCAGGATGACATTCCCGTCTTTTGACCTGTGGATAGCCTGTGGAAAAGTACTCCCAGGCTTATTTTTTTGCGTGAAAAAAACTGTTCGACTAGAATGAAGTTGAACAAAATCGGACACTCGGGTATAGTTATCCCCATTATTGAGGTTTATTGTTCATTGCATGGGGATATACGATAGAAATGAGGGATACGAGCGATGCAGACAAAACGATGGACGATACAACCGGAAAAACCCGACTATCAGGCAATCCGGGATGCTGCTGAACTGTTGAGGAGCGGCCGGACAGTAGCTTTTCCTACTGAAACGGTGTACGGCCTGGGAGCAGACGCGACAAACAAGGCGGCTGTATCAGGTATTTTCGAGGCAAAAGGGCGTCCTGAAGATAACCCGCTGATTGTCCATGTTGCCACGAAAGAACGACTGCACGGTCTGGTCAGCGCGTTGCCTCCGGTTGCTGAAAAATTGCTGGATACATTGACACCGGGACCGCTGACGGTTGTTCTGCCAAGTAATGGCATATGTGCCGGCAATGTCACGGCAGGATTATCCACAATCGGTGTCCGGATTCCGGAACACCCTGTTGCCCGTGAGCTGCTGAAGGCGTGCGATATTCCTGTGGCCGCTCCGAGTGCCAATATTTCCGGGAAACCGAGCCCGACCACTGCTGATCATGTCTGGGAGGATTTACACGGTAAAATTGCCGGGCTTGTGGATGGCGGTCCGACCGGAGTCGGTGTTGAATCAACGGTTGTTGACTGTACACAGGATATCCCGATCGTTTTAAGGCCCGGCGGCATTACAAAAGAACAGCTTGAAGCGACAGTCGGCTCCGTAATGGTCGACCCCGCCCTGGCGAATACAACTGAAAATCCGAAAGCGCCGGGTATGAAGTATACACATTACGCTCCTGAAGTCCCGATGTGGCTGGTCGCCGGTACACCGGAAAATATACAAGCAGTCATCGACACAGAACGGGGTCCACAGAAACGCATCGGCGTCATGGCCAGTACGGAGACGGCGGATAAACTTAAGGCAGACCGTGTCATCCCCCTCGGATCAAATTTGCGCGAAATTGCGGCAGAGCTGTACGACGCGCTGCGTATATTTAAAAATGGAGACGTTGACCTGATTGTGTGTGAAACATTCCCGCAGACAGACATCGGCCAGGCTATCATGAACCGGCTGGAAAAAGCAGCCGCTTCGTATGTGGATAATGAATAATAAGGAACAATTTGTGGATAATATAATCTCCGTTAGGGTGAGCGAATGACCGACTGCATATTTTTCCTCGGACAGACATATAGTTTAGTAGCATGTCCGAGGGGGATTGTGAATGTCGGCTTATCAATTAGGTGAAATTGTATCACTGGTATTTATGGCGATTGCACTGGGGATGGATGCATTTTCTGTCAGTCTTGGCATGGGAATGCAGCAGATCAGGCTGAAGCGGATTGCCACTGTCGGTGCTGTTATCGGCTTATTCCATATCATTATGCCGTTTATCGGTATTCTATTGGGACAGGCAATCTCCACGCAAATCGGGCAATATGCAACGCTTACCGGCGGATTGCTGCTAGTAGGAATCGGTGCTCAAATGGTTTTTTCCGCATTTAACCATGAGGCGAAACGTCTGGCTCAGCCGGTCGGTGTCGGGCTGTTATTTTTCGCGCTGAGTGTCAGCCTCGACAGTTTTTCAGTCGGACTCAGTCTCGGGTTGTCGGAAGTAAAAACTGCCATCGCCCTATTGTTGTTTGGATCAGTCAGTATGCTGCTCACATGGGCCGGCATGATTTTAGGAAGAAAAATGCATGGACTCCTCGGCGCTTACAGCGAAATATTGGGTGGCAGTGTCCTTTGCGGGTTTGGTTTAAATATACTGTTTGGATGATTGACGAAACGACAGGCTCTTCGGGTGACGGGGAGTCTTTTTTATGTATTATCTTAAGAGTTGGCTTGAAGGATACAAGTACGGATTTTTTCGCAGCTTGCTTTTCTGAATTTTTTCTGACAACCCAATTATTCTATGATATAGTTTGGGTAGGAATTAAAATACGTTATATCCCGCCTTCACTAGCAAGAAGTTTCCTTGTTTCAATACATAAAGGGTATCGGAGGTTCATCCCAATGAAGATATTGTTTGTTTGCACTGGAAATACGTGCCGAAGCCCGATGGCGGAGGCGCTGTTAAAACATAAAGTGCCTGAGGCTGAAGTGCAGTCGGCAGGGATTTTTGCTGTTAGCCATCAGCGCCCGAATGACCATGCCGTGGAAGCTTTAAACCAGCAAGGCGTCCCCCTTGATACAAAATCCCAGCCGGTGACCAAGAGCTTGCTGCACTGGGCGGACTTGGTGCTGACGATGACAACCCAGCATAAACAGTCACTGATTCTTGATTTTCCTGATTTTCAGGAAAAATATTTTACATTAAAAGAGTATGTTTCCCATGCTGACAGACAGATTTGGAACGACTTGAAACAGCAGTATGCCGATTATGAGGAAAAGCGTTCCCAGTACATTCAGCGAAATCAGCACAAAATGGATCAGCATACACTCCATCAACAGCTCAATCAGCATCTTCAGAGTGACTGGGAAAAGATACAAGAACTTAAAGCCGGTCTGATTAATTATGATATTTCGGATCCATTTGGCGGAAGCATGGAAATATACAAAACGACGTTGGAAGAGCTAATAAAACATGTTAACGAATTGGCTAAAAAACTGTATGACACGTGATGCAATATGTTAAGCTGGTAAAAATGATTGACTTTTTTGACAGTGGGAGGTGCAGATGATGAAAGTGCTGATAACAGGTGATCACGCAGGTATGACGATTCGGAATGAAGTGGCAAAACTGCTCGACGAATTGAATATTGAATACGAGGACGCGGGTTGTTCCTGCGAGCATTCGGTCGACTATCCCGATTATGCGCTGCCGGCAGCGGAGCGTGTTGCCAGCGGGGAATTTGACCGGGGTATTTTTATTTGCGGAACAGGCATTGGCATGTCGATTTCCGCGAACAAGGTGAAAGGCATCCGCTGTGCGCTCCTCAGCGATATCTACAGTGCCAAATTGACACGTCAGCACAACGATTCCAATGTGCTGGCGATGGGGGAACGGGTTATCGGTCCGGGACTCGCCCGTGACATTGCCAAAACATGGCTGGAAACTGAATTTGACGGCGGCCGGCACGCGAACCGGATTGAAAAAGTGACAGCGTATGAAGCAAATCGGCCAAAGCAAGAGGCAGGTGAGCTTTGATGGATATCAAAGAACAAGTCAGGCAGGATATGGAAGCTATATCCGGCGAGTGGCAGGCAAGCGGACATCTGAGTGAAGGCGACTTGTTTGTGGTCGGCTGTTCGACCAGTGAAATAGCCGGTGAGCGGATTGGCACATCCGGCAGCGAGGAGATCGCATCTGTTCTGTTTGAAGAGCTGGAGAAACTGCAATCGGAGACCGGCAGCTCAATCGCTTTTCAATGCTGTGAGCATCTGAATCGTGCGCTTGTAGTGGAAAAAGAAACATTTCAGCGGCACGGGCTTAATGACGTTTCAGCAATTCCGGTTCCCCGTGCAGGTGGTTCGATGGCGTCATTTGCCTATAAACATATGAAAAACCCGGTCGTTGTTGAGGCTGTCAACGCGGATTGCGGAATCGACATCGGCGAAACGATGATTGGCATGCATTTGAAACCGGTTGCCGTTCCGCTCAGGTTTGACCAGCGGATAGTTGGAAATGCGCGCGTCGCTGCTGCACAAACCCGCCCAAAATTGATCGGCGGAAAACGTGCCGTGTATGATTATGAAGCTGCCGGCATCGATGGCGGTTGATTGATTGTTGCGGTTTTCGGGGTACGGGCTCCGGCGTTTGCGTTGATATCGCTGAATTTGGGTTGGTATATATTGTGGTTGATATCACAAAAACCAGTTGATCATATCAAATGTTACACCCTAAATAACAAGGAGGAATTTACCTATGGACCATGTAAAGCAAACAGATCATGAAGTGTATGAAGCAATCCAGGCAGAAAAAACACGCCAGCAGGAAAAAATTGAACTGATTGCATCTGAAAATTTTGTATCTGAAGCAGTTATGGAAGCAATGGGCTCTGTTTTGACAAATAAATACGCAGAAGGTTACCCTGGCAAACGCTATTATGGCGGCTGTGAGCACGTGGATGTTGCGGAAAACCTGGCACGCGACCGGGCAAAGGAATTGTTCGGCGCTGATCATGCGAATGTCCAGCCGCATTCCGGCGCTCAGGCAAACATGGCGGTGTATTTTTCCGTCTTGGATCCGGGAGATACCATTCTCGGCATGAACTTGAGCCATGGCGGGCATTTGACACATGGCAGCCCGGTTAATTTCAGCGGGAAATTGTATAACGTTGCGGATTACGGTGTCGATGAGAAAACAGAAAAACTTGATTATGATGCCGTTCTCGAACGCGCAAAGGAAGTTCAGCCGAAGTTAATCATCGCCGGCGCCAGTGCTTACTCCCGCGAAATTGATTTTGCCAAATTCCGGGAAATCGCTGATGAGGTTGGGGCTTATTTTCTCGTAGACATGGCACATATTGCCGGACTTGTTGCAGCCGGACTCCATCAAAATCCTGTTGAACATGCTGATTTTGTGACAACAACAACACATAAGACATTGCGCGGACCACGCGGCGGCATGATTTTGTGCAAAGAAGAATATGCGAAACTGGTCGATAAAAACGTGTTTCCAAGAATGCAGGGCGGCCCGCTGATGCACGTCATCGCAGCTAAAGCTGTTTCCTTTAAGGAAGCGTTGTCTGATGATTTCAAAGCCTACTCGAAACAGGTTATCCAAAACGCTGCAGCACTAAGCGAAGCACTGGCGAACGAAGGCCTCCGTGTTGTATCAGGCGGAACGGACAATCATCTGCTGCTGCTTGATGTGACACCTTTGAACCTGACCGGAAAAGTTGCTGAAAAAGCGCTGGATGATATCGGCATCACCGCCAATAAAAACACCATTCCATTTGATCAAGAGAGCCCGTTTGTCACAAGCGGCATGCGCATTGGAACAGCAGCCGTGACAACACGCGGATTTAAAGAACCGGAAATGAAAGAAATTGCTTCAATCATTTCACTGGTTTTGAACAATCATGAAGATGAAAACGTATTGCGTGAAGCAGAAGAACGTGTACAGACGCTGACCGGTAGTTTTGCAATATACGCATAAGCTAAAAGGATGCTCCTGATTGGAGTGTCCTTTTTTCGTGGGGAAAGCCACGCCTGTGGGATGTGGTTTCGCGCGAGGATGGCATGAATTCGCGCGAGCTGCCCGGAAATTCGCGCGACAACTGCTCCAAATCGCGCGATGCCCCCGCAATTTCGCACGACGGTTCCGAATGATGTTCATTTTTGGCCGCTGCCAAAAATGCTCATTTAATCTTGAAAGCTCGTCCATTTTTCAGTACAATTTTAAAGATGCCACTAATGATAAGGAGTGATCGGTAAAAATGGGAAAGGTACACGTGCTGGATCATCCATTAATTCAACACAAGCTGACATACATACGCGATAAAAATACCGGAACAAAGGAATTCCGTGAGCTTGTAGATGAAGTTGCGATGCTGATGGCATTTGAAATTACACGCAATCTGCCATTGCAGGAAAAAACAACCGAAACGCCAGTAATGGAATCAACAACGAATGTCCTGGCCGGCAAAAAAATCGGACTGATTCCAATTCTTCGGGCGGGACTTGGCATGGTTGATGGTATGCTGAAACTGATTCCGGCAGCCCGCGTTGGCCATGTCGGTTTGTACAGGGACCCGGAGACGCTCATGCCGCATGAATATTACATTAAACTGCCTTCTGACATTGAAGAACGCGAACTGATTGTCATCGATCCGATGCTGGCAACAGGCGGTTCGGCCAATGATGCGATTCATTCTCTGAAAAAACGCGGAGCAAAGCAAATTCGTCTGATGTGCCTTGTCGGGGCACCGGAAGGCGTTGAAGTTATACAAAACGAACACCCTGACATTGATATTTTCCTTGCAGCGCTCGATGAGAAATTAGATGATCATGGTTACATTATACCGGGACTCGGGGATGCCGGTGACCGGTTGTATGGCACAAAATAATTCTGGAGTGGGTGCGGAATGAACAGGCGTATCAGACTGATGACAATTTTTGGAACGAGGCCGGAAGCCATCAAAATGGCTCCGCTCATTCTGGAACTGAAAAAACGTCCTAAAAATGTTGAACCAATCGTAACGGTCACCGCGCAGCATCGCGAAATGCTCGATCAGGTCCTGGATATTTTCGGAATTATCCCCGATTATGATTTGAACATTATGAAAAGTAAACAATCACTTGCTCAAATTACTACACACGCACTTGAAGGGCTTAATGAAGTCATGAAGGAAACAGAGCCTGATATGGTTCTGGTTCACGGTGATACAACAACAACGTTTGCCGCGTCGCTGGCTGCTTATTACAACCAGATCGCAGTGGGACATGTTGAAGCAGGCTTGCGGACATGGGACAAGTATTCGCCTTATCCTGAAGAAATGAACCGGCAGCTGACAGGTATCATGGCTGATATGCATTTTGCACCGACGGATAAATCCAAGCAGAATCTTCTGGATGAAAATAAACCGTCCGACCGCATTGTTGTGACCGGGAATACAGCGATTGACGCGTTGAAAACAACGGTTGATGATACATACGCCAACCCGGTACTCGATGAAATCAGTGATCGGCGGCTGGTGCTTGTGACTGCCCACCGCCGCGAAAATATTGGAAGTAACATGGAGCAGATGTTCCGGGCTATCAAGCGGCTTGTTGATAAGCACAGTGATATACAAGTTATTTATCCAGTCCATCTGAATCCGGTTGTGCAACAGACAGCGAACGACATTTTAGGTGATGATGACCGGATTAAACTGATTGAACCACTTGGTGCAGTTGATTTTCATAATTTCGCCGCAAAGTCGCATTTAATCATGACGGATTCCGGCGGCGTGCAGGAAGAAGCCCCGTCGCTGGGTGTACCTGTTCTTGTCCTGCGTGATACGACTGAGCGTCCAGAAGGCATTCAGGCAGGAACACTGAAGCTGGCCGGCACTGAAGAAGAAAATATCTTTGATCTGGCTGACGAACTATTAAGTGATGATGCAGCTCATGATGACATGGCTAAAGCATCCAATCCGTATGGCGATGGTGAAGCGTCCGGGAAAATAGCCGATGCGATTATGACGTATTTTAATAATAAGGCAATAAAGTAGGATCCGGCGGGCGGCCGGATCCTTTCTATTGTGCGCCGGGCATGTGTTATGTCTAGGGAGTGAAAGTCTCCTACGGACTTGGTAGTAGGAACCGTTAGCCAAAGACAAGGGTGTCCATCGTGAGGTGGAATCTGAAGGAAGTTGGCGGCAAACTCTTGAGCCGAGGT
>NZ_DATGTT010000044.1:0-79783 GCF_035301675.1 Lentibacillus sp.
ATTTTAATCGAGGCTTTAAAGACATATGATACGGAAGAGATGGATATATTTCTAAGGAAGTGCGGTATGTCAAAAGGCAGAATCTATGAACGGGGGTACCGTCCGCCGAAAGGGAAAAAACGTGCCAAACGGAGCACAAAAATCTATTTCTGAGCAATAGAAAGGGGATGCATTCGAATGCGTATACTCATTGTAGGGGCAAGCGGAACAGTCGGACAAAAAGTAACGGAAGCTCTGGAGCCGAATCATGAGGTTCTCCGTGCGGGAAGAAACGGCGCGGATGTCTCGGTTGACATTATGTCACCGGACAGTATTGCGGACATGTACAAAACGATCGGCCGCGTTGATGCCGTTATTAATGCTTCGGGTGGAGCGAATTTCAAGGCTGTTTCTGATTTAACACCCGAACTGAACGAAAAAGGGATTCAAAGTAAGCTGAAAGGTCAGATAAATCTGGTGCTTCTTGGCCAGGAATATTTAAACGACAGCGGCAGTTTCACGCTAACGACCGGCGTCATGATGGATGATCCGATTCCAATGGGTGCCTCTGCTGCTATGGCAAATGGCGGTGTCAAAGCATTCGTTAAGGCAGCAGCGATTGAAATGCCGCGCGAAATCCGGATTAACTGTGTCAGCCCTAATATTATTCAGGAATCCTGGGATAAACTGGGTGATTTTTTTGCCGGATTCACACCGGTACCGGCAGACCGAGTAGCAAGAGCTTATGTTAAAAGTGTGGAAGGCGCACAAACCGGCCAGAATTATGAAGTGTACTGAAGGGCTGTTGCAGCAAATGAAATTCTACTTCTAAATGTTATGGAGGAATCAATATGGCTGATATCAAATATGAAATTGTTGAACATGTCGCACAACTGTCCGAATCACCAAAAGGCTGGACAAAAGAACTGAACTTAGTCAGCTGGAACGGACGTGATCCGAAATACGATCTGAGGGACTGGTCCCCGGATAAAACGAAAATGGGTAAAGGGGTCACTCTGACCGAAGAGGATCTGACCAACTTAAAAGCTGCGTTGGAGAATCTTGATATTTAGCAGAAAGCCGTTTGCATACCTTCCCATTACGATTTGGCAAAAAATGTAGTATCATGGTGATATACATATTTACACAACGAATTGGAGGACACCAGATTGAACAAAACACGTTGGATTGCACTGGGAATTGCAGTCGTTTTACTTGTCGTTTCGATAGGATTCAGGTTCATGAGCAGTTTATTCTCAACAGATGTAGAAGCTCTGTTCGACATGCCTGATCAGCCATTTCAGGAAAAAGTCGTTGAAGAAGGCACCGGAAAGAAAATTGCGATTGTCGAGCTTGACGGAGTTATCCAGGACACGTCCACAGCCTCCGTCCTGAATTCAGGCGGTTATAACCATGACCGGTTCCTGAAAAAATTAGAACATGTAGGTGAAGACCGATCCGTCTCAGGCGTTGTTCTACGCGTCAATTCACCGGGCGGGGGCGTCGTGGAGAGTGATGAGATTCATGATAAGATCGTTGAGATAAGAGAAGAACATAATAAACCTGTCTACGTTTCTATGGGGAACACGGCGGCTTCAGGCGGCTATTATGTGTCAGCCCCGGCAAATAAAATTGTCGCACATTCGGCAACATTGACCGGCTCGATCGGGGTTATTATGCAAAGCTATAACTTTACGGAATTGGCCGATAAGCTCGGAATTGATATGAACACGATCAAGAGCGGGGAATTTAAAGATATCATGTCCTCGACAAGGAAAATGACCGATGAAGAGCGTGATATTCTGCAGACAATGATTGATGACATGTATGCTGATTTTGTTCAGGTCATTGTTGATGGTCGTGATATGTCAGAATCCAAAGTACGTGAGCTGGGAGACGGCCGTGTATATACCGGGCAGCAGGCAGCTGATAACGGACTTGTTGATGGACTCGGTACACTGGAAGATACAACTGCCATGATGAAGAAAGACTTCGAATGGCCAAATGCGCAAGTTGTTAAATATCAAGGCGGCTATGCATGGGAATCGTTCCTTGGCGGCCAGGTAAAAAGCATGTTCAATAATGAAGATCAGAATCTGATGGCTATTCAGGATCTGCTGCAGCAAACAGATGGCCCGCGTGCGATGTACTTATATTCGAAATAAGGAGGTGCCGTTATGAGTGAAAATCAGGAAACATATGAAACACAAGCTACTGAAGTCGTAAAACAGCGTTATGCCGGATTTTGGATGCGCTTCTGGGCGTATCTGGCTGACTTGATTATTGTGTTCAGCATTAACGGCATCCTGCTTAGTCCGTTTAAATTTATCAATGATGGCAATGGGATGGACATCGGGCTTTGGACTGCAGCGGGTATCATCGGAGCAATTGTGTTGTACTTATACTTTTTGCTGATGACAAAATTTTTCGGGAAAACAATTGGGAAAATGATTTTTGGTCTGCGGGTTGTCCGTGAAGACAGGGGTCCGCTGGAATGGAGCGATCTGATTTTCCGGGAAGTGGTCGGACGATTTATTCACCGCGTGTTCTGGTTTACAAATCTCCTATATCTGTTTGTCGCGTTCGGCGCGCAAAAACAGGGGATACACGATATGTTTGGAAACACACGAGTTATTTTAGACCGATAAAAGGGGATGGTGCTTTTTACAGCGCCATCTTTTTTATGTTTAGCGTACTATAAAATTCCAAGATTTCGCGATTTTTAATTGATTTTACGGCAGGATCGCTAATTGAGGGGGGATTGAGCAATTCGCGCGAAGTTGGCATGATTTCGCGCGACTTTCATGAATTTCGCGCAAGGATCCTCCAATTTCGCGCGACTCCCCCAAGATATCGCGCGAAGACCCTCCAATTTCGCGCGACGCGATAAAAAAGTCGTTGCACCTTTTCTATTCCACAGGTTCACAACTAAAAAAGCTATATTTCACGCTTGCTATCCAATATTATCTGAATTAAACTAATAGAAAGAATATTCGATGCTTGAGTCATCTAAAATTCATTTGAGGAGTGGCGTTATGAATATGGAAACAAATGTATCTGATGATCTTGGCGAGATGTTGAACAGAGCAAGGCGGAATACGCTCGGGGATTTACTGGCGCGGACGCGTGACCGGATGCCTGAAAAGTTCGCGGTCGTCTACAAAGGTCAGCGGCTGAATTATGCAGAATTGGATGACCTTGTCAATCAGACTGCACGGGCTTTTATGAATGATGGCATGAAAAAAGGTGACATGGTAACGGTCATGTCCCGGAACAGCCTGGATTTTGTTATCGTGAATTTTGCTTTGGCACGCATGGGTGCGGTCATGATTCCAATCAATTATATGTTGTCCAGCGAGGATGTGCAGTATATTTTGGAACATGCTGAGGTCAGTGCGTTTATTGCGTCGGAAGAATATGCACCGGTGCTGGATAAATCAGCAGGAAGGCTGGACATCAGGCATCGCTATTTAATGGAGACACTTGGCACGTATGATGGTGATCTTGCGGAGTGGCTTTCATTGTCTGATGCACGTGAGAATCAGCCGACTGAGCTTGTGGATGTGGCGGTTGATGATGACGATCTTGCTCATGTTCTGTACACGAGCGGAACGGAATCGCGTCCAAAAGGGGTGATGCTATCCCATAAAAGCCTGGTCAGTGAATATGTCAGCTGTATTGTTGATGGAAAAATGAATGCAGGCGATGTGCTTGTCCATGCGCTGCCACTTTATCACAGTGCACAGCTCCATGTGTTTCTCGGGCCAAGTATTTATCTTGGGGCGAGCGGCATTATATTAGGCGAAGCGAATCCGGAAGTTATTTTAAAGACAATTGAAGAAGAAGGTGCAACCCAATTGTTTGCACCACCGACAGTCTGGATTGCACTTTTACGGAATCCGGATTTTGATAAACGCGATTTGTCTACTTTGAAAAAATGTTATTATGGTGCGGCGATTATGCCGCGGGAAATTTTAAAAGAGCTTGCGGAGCGGCTGCCAAATGCCAAATTCTGGAATTTCTATGGACAAACCGAGGTGGCGCCGCTTGCCACAGCACTGCAGCCGGAAGATCAGTTGCGAAAGCTCGGATCTGCCGGTGTTCCGACACTAAACGTGCAGACAAAAATTGTGGATGATGGCGGCAATCAGGTTGAGCGGGGTGATGTCGGCGAGATTGTTCACCGAACCCCACATACGATGAAGGGTTATTTGCACGATCCGGAAAAAACAGCTGAAGTGTTTAAGAATGGCTGGTTTCACAGCGGTGATTTAGGCGTGATGGACGAGGAAGGTTATATTACGATAATCGACCGCAAAAAAGATATGATCAATACAGGCGGTGTCAACGTATCGAGCCGTGAAGTCGAGGAAACCGTTTATCAGATTGACGGGGTGGCTGAGGTAGCAGTTATCGGCATTCCGGACGCCTATTGGATTGAAGCCGTTACCGCTATCATTGTGCTAAAAGAGGGCGCGAAACTGACTAAAGAAGCAGTCATAGAATTTTGCCGGAAACGATTGTCAAATTTCAAAGTTCCGAAATGTGTGAACTTTACAGATGAAATGCCGAAAAATCCGAGCGGAAAGGTGCTGAAACGGACCTTGCGTGATAAGTATGAGGCACTTGGTGAGAGGTAGAGAGGTGAGACGATTCAGATCCGTTTCTAAAACAATAAGCCAAAGTGCCGGCTGATGTCTTCACAGCATAAAACACGTTAAATTCAGAAATACTACATTCTGGAGGTGTTTTTATGGCTGAGAAAAAAGACAACAGGAGTAAGAATCAGGTCAAATCAAGCATTAACAAACAAGGACTGAGCGAGGACGTGGCGGATCAGCGGCCGGACAGTCAGCTGGAGCAGCGTGCCAAAAAGAAAAACACGAAAATCTAACTGCGGCATCAACGAAAGAATTAGGGTGAGAATCATCGACAACACGTTGGCCTATCTGCATGAAGCACTGGCAAATCATCATGATAATGCTATGATGAAGCAAATTACAGATAAACTTGAGCATAATAACTTTAAAAATGAAGAGGAATTTGTGCGAACCCTTGGTGAAGAACAAATGGCATATCTCGATGCGGTCGTAGAGAAGGAATTGAGTTATGCCAGGAACGCGCAAGATGATGCGCGGGCCAGTCAATTAAGAAAAGTGTATGAATTGCTTTTTTGAAGGTTAGTCCATACATCCACAAATTTAAGGGAAAATTTCCCATTGATTTTTTTACCCTCAAAGTGTAGTATATAAATACAGGCTGCAATGTTCGTATTTATAATAAGTTTTAACCTCTAACTGATGAATAGGGAGTTTTACATCGGGACTCAAATGTCGTGCCTCCTTTGAGTGGAAGACAGGAAGGTTCCTGCAAACACCCACTTGGCGAAGTGGTGGTTTTAAAACTTTTTATTTCAAAAAATACGGCAATTGTGGCTGCAAACCACTAAAGTGATAAACCAGTTTCCCATTGGAAGCTGGTTTTTTGTAATTGAGCCCCTTTATATTTGAATGCTTTTACCGTTGCAATTCCGCTGTTCTTGATATTTTCCATGTAGAGAAAAGGATTATGGAAATTTTTCGCAATATCATCTATAATTTGTATATCAAGGAGGGGCGGTGCATTATGAAAACAAGCAGATTCATGAGGTTTATTGGCGGCCGTGATTTGCTATTCGGTCTGACCTTGTTAATTTTGATCGGAATCATCATCTTTATTTACACAAAAGTTTCGTTCATTTTCAATCCGATTTTGACCGTACTGTCAACCGTACTGCCGCCGGTCATATTAGCCTTTATTGCCTATTATTTACTGAATCCGATTGTTAACCTGCTGGAACGTGGACATATTAATCGTATCTGGGGAATCATCATCATTATCCTCGGCATCAGCGGGCTGTTGACCGGTTTGATTTTGCTGACGGCGCCCGCTATTGAGACGCAGGTAAAGGATTTAGCATCCAAATTTCCGACTTATCTGCAGCAAATGGGTGAAGGTATTGACAACTGGATTCAAAATTCTTTCCTGGCACCTTACTATGAACAGGGTTATACCTGGTTCACATCAAACTTGAGTGACGTAACGAGCAGAATCACCGAGCACCTCGGCGGGGCAGTCGAAGGGGTGCAAAATGTCGCCAGCACCATCACCAGTGTAGTGGTAGCCATAATCACCTTTCCATTTATTTTGTTTTTTTTGCTAAAAGACGGAGACCGATTTAAACGATTTTGCCTGAAGTTACTGCCGCCTAAATACAGGGACGAAGCTAACCAGATTCTCCACAATATGGATGTTCAAGTAGGCTCCTATATTCAGGGACAGATTATTGTCGCTTCGTGTATAGGCATTCTATTATACATCGGCTATTTGATCATTGGTCTTGATTATGCCATCACGCTTGCCATTGTCGCCGCTATCACGAGTGTTGTACCTTATCTGGGTCCTATGATTGCGATAACTCCGGCGATTATCATTGCGATTGTCCATTCCCCGATTATGCTGTTGAAGCTGGGAATTGTTTGGGCCGCCGTTCAGTTTCTGGAGGGGAATTTTGTTTCACCGAACGTTATGGGTAAGACAATGCAGGTCCACCCGCTAACCATTATCATCGTATTATTGGTTGCAGGGAATCTGTTCGGTGTTGTTGGTGTCATTCTCGGTATTCCGGGCTATGCAATCCTGAAGGTCCTTGCTGTTTTCTTGTTTCAAAAGTTCACAGCACGCTACAACCGATATTATGGGGATGATTATGGTGCTTATGAAGAAAAATAGCAGGATGCCCGCCGGTATGAAGCTTTAGGCGCGAGCCCCGGAAACACGGACAGAAGCGTATTGGAGGATTCTTGTTTTGCACATTAACGTCAGGCATTCATTAATTGATACGGAAACGATTAAACAGCTTGCTGAAACGTATGATTTGGCGGGTGATGTTCAATGTGATTTACTGGCCCGCGGAAAAAATGATACATATCTCATAACGAACCAGAATGAAGAAAAATATATTTTCAGGCTTTACCGATCCCGACATCGGGATGAAGAAGCGATTTTGTTTGAATTGGATGCAGTGAGTCATTTGCATACCCAGGGTTTCCGCGCATCATACCCGATTAAAATGTCTCGCGGTGACTATTTATCAGAAGTAATGGCGCCGGAGGGTTTGCGGTATGGTGTGCTCTTCACTTATTCGGAAGGGGAGCGGCCGCAAATCAATGTGGAAAATTCAGAAGTGATCGGTGCAACGCTTGGTCGTATGCATGAATTGACTTCCGGATTCTCCTCAAGTCATGAGCGCGGTTTTGAGCTGGATACAAACCATTTGCTCGACGAACCGGCAGCGGTTATTTCGCCAGTGGTCGAGAGGTATCTTGGCAGCCAGGCTGTTGCGATTTTACATACGGTTGTGGAAAATACGAAAGCTGACCTGGCACGATACGATCTTGAAAAAGGGTTATGCCACGGTAATTTTTATAATCATAATATGCATATTCGTGACGGCGAAATTGATGTATTCGATTTTGACGATTGTGCCATCGGATATCGCGCCTATGATATTGCCGTTTCCTGGTGGGATCTGAAAAATAACTATAAAAATTTGGAAGAAGAATATTGGGAATCCTTTCTAAAAGGTTATTTGGCCGTGCGCGATTTGTCGGGAGATGATGTTCGCAGCCTTCCGCTATTTATTACAGCAAGGCGGATTTGGCTGATGGGGACGATGATTGCCAACGATGATGTGTGGGGAACGAACTGGATAAACGAACGGACTTTAGCATTGTTTATCGGCCAGCTTAGGACCGACCGGTTGGGGGACGAAGACTTGAGAGAATTGGATGATGAACAATGAAAAATATATTATTTAGCCGTCTCAAATGGAAATCCTTCTGTAGAAATCATTTAAGGTTGAACTTGTTCACTTACGGTAATATAGAAAGTAAGGGATTTGTTTATGACTGAGCAATTATTTTCATTTGAACCGGTTTTGCCGGAAACACCAAAAGCGCTTATCCTCGGGTCAATGCCGGGCGGCGTTTCATTGAAGAAAAAGGAATATTACGGTAATCCGCGCAATCATTTTTGGCAAATCATTTACGGGCTGTTTAATAAGGAAATGGATCGGCAATACGAAGACAAAATAGCATTTATTAAAAATCATCATATTGCTTTATGGGATATAATCGGCAGATGTTATCGCGAGGGCAGCCTGGACAAGAATATCGTGGATGAACAGCCGAACGATATTAATGGATTGCTTAACGAGCATCCGTCCATCCGGCTGATCGCCTGCAATGGATCAAAGTCATATGACACGTTCAGGCGTTATTTCAAACCAAATCAAGCCAATGTCATTAAATTGCCATCGACCAGCCCAATCCCGGGGCGTTATACGAAGAGCTTTAATGAGAAGTTTGAGGAATGGAAGCAAATTTTGGATTATCTATGATGGATTTCGGGTAACAGTCATGATACAATAGAATTAAGACAAAAGTTTGGTTTGGGTTGTTTTTTCAGACCTTAAGGACCATTCTGGGATAGATTGTCCCACAAATGAGAAAATTTATCATGAATAATTACTGTTACACATAAATAGAATAGAATTGGCTGTTTTTTCAAGCCGTAAACGAGTCGCAAGCTGCAACTTGCGACTCGCGACAGATATCTGTTGAGAATGGCGGCTTTAATCAGAGTTCAAAAAAAGTAATGCCCTCCGAATTCGGAAAAAGAATCGGCGGTGTATTACTTTTTGTCATTTGAACCGGCAATTAACACTACGAGCGTCCCAAACATAATCATCAACTCGAGAGCGTTGTCAATTGGGATCACTATCTTCAGCCCCCTTCACATAAGGGATGTGAAGCCGCCAGCTAAAGAATTAACTTTTTAGCTGCTTTCATTCAAAAGCATCCTCTCAATACCTGTCCTTCCTATTGTACTATAAAAAAACTGGAAAAGCTTGTCATTTTCGAAAAATAGTAAAAAATTCTTATAACTTCGCTGATAAGCATGATCCCGCATGCCAATAGCAGTAGGACTCCCACCTCACATGTTCACTTATATGCTGGAGGTTAGGAAACCTTTAAATGTCCGATTCGTTCATCTAATAATCAATGTAGGATACCCCATGGATTGAAGATTCAATTTACACAACGTTTATATGCCTGCTTTTGTCGTGTTTATACTTCCGATAGAATTGAACCATTGCACCAACGGTATCTTTGAAATCGGGGCAGGAAATCTCTGCTCCTGCCAAGTCCGCCGCAGCTATTGAAGTATCGAAGCTCGAGTCGATTGTAAAATAGTCCATCGCCTCCTGTTCAACGTGCAGCCATTTGCGCAGCGGCGCGACTGAAAGGGAACATTTTGACCATGATAATGGGATTGTGCCTTTTGGTGTTTTTCCGAGGTATTCCCGGGAAATCATCTGATACAATTGACGCATCGTATACGGATTCGGATCTGTCAGATGATATGTTTTTCCTTTGCCAATTGCTGCTATGGAAAGATAACTTGCGGCTTGCAGCACATAATCATAGGGGACGAAATTCCCCTCTGGCGTGCCGTCACCAAGATAAGGAATAATCGGCAAAAAGCCAATCCGGTCAAACATATTCAGCATAAAGTAAATGCCGTCAAACTTGAGTGTTTGTCCGCTCCTGGAATGCCCTTTCACGATTCCGGGACGGATAATGGTAATGGGAATTTCTGCTTTGAGCTCTTCCACTAACACTTCAGCATGATATTTTGTTTCCTCATAGTGATTTTTGAATGACTGACCGTTTGAAAGCTCTGTTTCATAGATTTTTCCTTCACGGGTTCCCGATACATACGCTGAACTGAAATAAATATAGCGTTCAATGTTATCCAAAGTCTTAACCCAATTATTGAGGTTTCGGGTTCCATTAACATTGACGTTAAACGCTATATCCCGGGGAACCGCCAAATCGTAAATGGCTGCAAGATGAAAAACATGGGTAACCGTTTCCTGCAACTGCTGATTTGCCGTATTGTCGTTAACAAGTTCCACTCTAGTTATATCGCCTGTTACAATGGTGAATAATGAGGGGTCAATCCCGATATTTTCAGCTAGGTGTTTAATACGAGAAGAGGCATTTTCATGTTGGGAAGGCAGAACCAGTAAGTATATTTGTTCAATGTCTTTGCGGTGGTCATGAATGAGTTGTGTGATCAGTTTGGATGCGAGAAAGCCGGGATACCCCGTCAGAAAGTAAGTATGCTTCAAACAATCTCCTCCTTAGTTCATATTGTCGTCTATTATATGATAAAACGCTTTCACAGAGAAGGTTTTTTTACAAGATTCATTATTTTTGGCCTGAGCCAAGATATAATAGGATTATTAAGTCTTCCAGTTGCTTTCAACATGGTTAGTGATAAAATGTTTAAATATGGAATAATGATAAATACTCAAACTGCAATGAATATATGAAGCAAAGAGGGTTTAAACATGAAGAATGGCTGGAAAATTTACTCGAGTGATATGAAAAATATAACACGAAATTGGGTTGCAGCTATTTTGATTGGGGGGATTATTATATTGCCATCATTATATGCATGGTTTAACATTAAGGCCTCCTGGGATCCATATAGTCAGACCGACCAAATTCCAATCGGCGTTGTAAATGAAGATGCAGGAGGACAGGTCAGGGACGAAAAGATCAACGTTGGTGACGACCTTGTCAATGCACTCAAGGACAACGATTCAATGGATTGGCATTTTACAAACCGTGAAAAAGCAATGCAAAACCTGAAATATGGCAATTATTTTGCGGTGATTATCATTCCGGAAAAATTCTCCAATAAACTGTCGACGGTCATCACAGACAATCCGGAAAAAAGCAGAATGGAATACTATGTCAATGAAAAAATTAATGCCATATCCCCGAAAATAACAGATAAGGGTGCCAGTACGATTGTTGAGCAGGTCAGCAGCAATTTCATCTCAACTGTAAATGGCGTTATTTTTGATATGTTTGATGAAATTGGTGTGGAGCTGAATAAAAATCTGCCCGATATCAAAAAGTTCGAGGATTATGTTTTTAAAATGGAGGAAAAACTGCCGGAGATTCATGAGTTGGTTTCAGGCGGCCTGCAAGATACGAAGGATGCCCAGTCTATCATTAATAAAGCGCAAAACATGCTTCCGGAAGCAGAGCGAACAACCAATAACGGTCTTGCAACGGTTAATGAGACAACTGATTTACTGTCAAAAGCTGAAAGTCGTTTGAATGAGATGGCGCCAAAAATTGAAAAGGATTTGAAAAAAGCACAGGAGACTGCCGAGGACATAAACAAACTGCTTAAGGATGCTCGGAATACGAACATTGATTTCAGCAAGGGTAAAGAGCTGCAGCAAAGCATCGATAGCTCACTAAACGATGCCATCAGCCGTATCGATGAAATAGAGAAGACGCTGAAGCAGCTGAAGGAGATGAATCAGAAGCAGCAGAACGGTAGCGGTGACGCGGGGAGTGAGGATTCAACCGGTCTGGAAAATAACGGCCCGAACAACGGCAGCAATCAGGATCAGGTCATTGATGATGCCATAGAAAGATTGCAAACACTGCGGGGAGCTCTTGAAGAAGGGCGGCAGAACGGTCAAAATATTACAGCATTCATTGAGGACAAAAAACAGGAAGTTGATTCTGTCATCACCGATTTAGAAGGATTGTCGGGCAATACAGCAAACAGAATAGGGGATTTCCTGACAGATTATAAAGAAAATATTGAGCCAACAGTAAAACAGAAAATCAACAATGCCCAGCAGACGCTATCCGATGCGGAAGGGGTATTATCTGAAATCAAGTCAACGATTCCAGAGGTGAAACGAGTCCTGTCAAATACCGAAGATCATATTGGTGAGGGACAGGAAATGCTGAATACAATTCTCGGTGAGTATCCATACGTGAATAGTAAAGTTAATGAACTTGCTGATAAAATCCGTGACATCCAGGGTGAAACAGACATCAATGAAATTATTGAATTATTACGGAATGATCCTGAAGCAGAACGAAGCTTTTTTGAGGAACCGGTCAAGCTGAGCAAGAATGAGCTTTTTCCAATTCCGAATTATGGTTCCGGGATGACCCCATTCTACACTGTCCTGGCTATATGGGTTGGCGGTCTGCTGCTGATTTCCCTCTTGGCCGCAGACGTTCATGGCGGGGAAGAACTGACCGGCAGGGAGCGTTACATTGGAAAGTTGTTCACATTCCTTACGATCGGATTGCTGCAGACACTCATTGTAACGTTGGGTGATCGGTTTATTGTTGATGCTTACATGGTACATCCTGTCTGGTTTGTGATATTTGGCTTGCTAATCAGCTTGGTGTTTATGCTGATTATCTTTACGCTTGTTTCGCTTTTTGGCGATGTCGGAAAAGCAATGGTCATTGTCCTGCTTGTACTGCAAATTGCCGGTGCGGGTGGCACATATCCGGTTGCTTTGCTTCCTGAATTTTTCCAGGCAATCAATCCGTTCCTTCCGTTCACCTATGCCATTGATCTAATGCGTGAAGCAGTCGGGGGCATTATATGGAAATCAGCAATACACGATATGGCCGTTCTAGGGTTATTTGGACTCGGTTTTCTGTTATTCGGTGTTCTGTTTAAAAATGTGGTTAATAAATATACAGACAGGCTGATGAAAAAATCCAAAGAGGCTGGTCTGTTCCACTAATGTTTGACAGCATAAAATATACATCAGAATCATCGATGATGAAGTTAAGCGAGCAGCCTTTGCAGCTCGCTTTTTGCTGCATCTTTCGTAAGTTTCTAAGAAATACCATTGAACGAAAGACCAATTCGTTTATGATTTTTTGTATAATAGAAATGGAGAAATAAATTTGGAGAGGGGGCATCACGTGAAACGGAAGACATGGCTGAAAATTGGTATCGGGATTTTAAGTGTCCTGTTAATTATAGATATTATCGCGAGTTTTTATTTTTATAATTTAGCAATCGACCGTGGTGAAAAGGACTTTCTCCAGGGAAATGAAGACTTGGAGGTATCCGCGGAAACGATGGAAGTGCTGCTTGAAGGTGATTGGCGTAAATGGGTTGACGAGCAGGACTTCGACGAATGGACGATGACCTCGGGCGATGGACTGGAATTGAAAGGTTATTTTCTTGAATCGGAAGAACCGTCCAATAAGGTCGTCGTGATGGCTCATGGCTACCTGGGCAATGCGATGGATATGGGACTGTACGGCCAATACTATTATGAACAAAAAGGTTATAACATATTTACGGCCGATGCACGCGGACATGGCGCAAGCGGCGGTGACTATATCGGTTTTGGCTGGCATGACCGCAAGGATTATGTGGACTGGATCGAGCGGATTATTGAAAGATATGGAGAAGATACGGAAATCATTTTGCATGGTGTGTCAATGGGTGCCGCGACTGTCCTGATGACAGCGGGTGAAGAGCTTCCTGATAATGTGAAGGCTGTAATTGCAGATAGTCCATACACGAGCGTATATGACATGTTCGCATATCAGATGGACCGGATGTACAATCTGCCGTCATTCCCGTTTCTGCCATCCACTAGTGTTGTGACAAATATCCGGGCAGGTTATTCGCTGAAAGAAGCATCAGCCCTTGATCAGGTCAAAAAAGCGGAGGTGCCGATTCTTTATATCCATGGAACTGATGATACATTTGTGCCTGCCAGAATGTCGAAAATATTATATGAAAATACGAAAAGTGAAGCTGAACTTATGACAGTGGATGACGCCGGCCATGGTGAGCCTTATGTCGTCGCGAAAGAAAAATATATTGATAGAATGAATTCGTTTTTAACAAAGTATACGGATTGGCAGTAAGTGAACCTTTATTCAGGGAGGCGTTTTTGCCCCCTGAATGAAGGTTCACTTTATATCAACTGTAGTTGTAAAGCAACAAAGATGTGAAAAAGAGCCTTACAAATATTCGTCAAACCAGCGCGTGATATGGTTCAACCGTTCGATGCGCATATCCGGTTTGCCGCTCCGGCTTAATTCATGGTTGGCGTCGGGGAAGCGTACAAATTCGACTTCCTTCCGTAAATGCTTTAACGCCACAAACATTTGCTCACTTTGCTCAATCGGGCAGCGGAAATCTTTTTCCCCATGCACAATCAATAATGGTGTCTCAATGTTTTCGGCATACTTCAAAGGGGAGAACTCCCATAATTTTGCCGGATCTTCCAGAAGGTTTTTGCCCAGCTCCCATTTGGTGAAGAAATATCCGATATCACTCACACCGTAGAAACTAAGCCAGTTACTGATACAGCGCTGTGTAACGGCTGCCTTGAACCGGTTGGTATGGCCGACAATCCAGTTTGTCATAAAGCCGCCATAGCTGCCGCCTGTCACACCAAGCCGTTCCTGATCGATGAAGTCATATTGATCCAGTACATAATCAACTGCACGCATCAAATCAGAATAATCTTTTCCGCCATAATCCTCACGGCAGGCATCGACAAACGTCTGGCCGTATCCATGACTTCCACGCGGGTTGGTGTATAAAACGACATAACCTTGGGCAGCAAGCAGCTGCAGTTCGTGGAAAAATGTCTGTCCGTACATGGCATGCGGTCCGCCATGTACTTCAAGGATAAATGGATACTTTTTGTCTGATTCAAATCCGATTGGGCGGAGAAGCCAGCCTTGAATTTCCCAGCCGTCATCAGCCTTGAACGTCAATGATTCCGGTTCGCTAAGTTCAATATTATTCAGTAGCTCCCGATTGGCATCGGTTAACCGGTTCAGTTGTCCTTTACTGTTCATGTGATAGAAGTTGCCTGGATTAACCGGTGTGCTGATACCAAGGATAAATGCTCCATCATGATGTGAAAATCCGAAAACATGGCTGTTATCTTTATACAGCACATTCAGCTCGCCATTCAGATCAGTCTGGTATAAACCGGTTGCCCCATAATCCGTTCCGAGAAAATACAGATGCTGTTCATCGTCGCTCCAGACAGGACCGTTTTCGGATTGGCCCATTCGCGTATCGCCAATCATGGCATCGCCTAATTGAAAGTCCCAATCACTGCTCAAGCAGGTTCTGTTGCCGGTTTCAGTATCAAGAACATATAAATCGCTTAATGTGGCTCCCTGATAAACAAACTCATGACCAAAGCAAGCAATTTTTCCGCCGTTTGGTGAAAAACGTGCACTGCCGTATTGGCCCTTGCCATTGGTTAATGTTGTCGTTTCCTTTGTTTTCAGATTTAACAGGTAAAGATCGTTTTTTAGCTCGAAGTCTTCATTCTCACTGAGGTTAGCGCTGAATAAAATATAATTTCCATCAGATGAAAAATCTTCAACGTTATGATCTGCGGCAACGAAGGTTAATTGTTCAAACGTCATATTTTCCATTTCTAACCGGATAATTTGACTGCGTTTATCATCATGAAATCCGTTTGCATCTGATTTATATTTTAAACGGTTAATAACAAGCGGCTGCTTACTTTTTTCTTCTTGTTCTTGCTCCCGTTCATTTTTGGACAGCTCGTGCTGAACGGTGACGTCTTCACCATTTTCCAGCGGGGCATTGAAAATAATGTATCTGCCGTCTTTCGACCATTCAGGATTGACAGCGCCATATTTGAATGTAGTCAGCTGTCTGGCTTCACCGCCGTCAGTATGTAGCAGCCATAATTGCGGAACCCCGCTCCTTGTTGATTGGAAAACGATTTTTTTGCCATCAGGTGAAAACCGCGGATGGCTGTTTTTGGCATTTCCAAATGTCCACTGTCTTGGCTCTTGTTCATTTACAGCCTGGAAAAAGATCTGTGAGGCATAGTCGTTTTCTTCATTCGCAACAGTAGATACAAATGTATAGGCATCCCCATCTGGTGTCAATTGCGGATCACTGCAGACATCGATATGTTTCAGATCTTCTGCCGTTAACGCACGTTTCGCAGTGCTCATAATGATTCCTCCTTGTAAGGTTTAATATCTTCAACTTACAATAACAGTAGTGCAACAACCCATAATTTAGTGTACACGCCCATATTTCAGCGTGAGGCGCCCACGTTTTGGCATACTTGTCCATATTTCCAGCCCGCCATTTTAAAAAAAGCCTTTTGTGCAAATGACAAAAGGCTAGATTCGTTCCTTAACAAGGCCGGCATCTTTTTCATAGGCTGACTGCAGTTTTTGGGTGGTTTTGCCGGGCAGTCCGTCAGCAACTTGATTACTGTCCACTTCAACGATCGGCATGATTTCTGATGTACTGCTTGACAGGAACAGTTCATCAGCATTCGCAATATCCTCAACCGAAAAAGCCTGCTCGACAAATGGAATATCCAAATCAGCAGCAAATTGCTCAACGCGCATACGCACGCAACCGTGGAGAATCCGGTTTGTTGCGGGATGTGTATATATTTTGCCGTCTTTTACAAGATAAATATTCGATGAACTGCATTCAGTCACCTTTCCGTCACGCTCCAGAATTGCCTCATATGAGCCGTTTTCCTGCGCTTTTTGTTTTGCAAGCACATTTGGAAGCAAGTTTAAACTCTTAATGTAGCAATTTTCCCAGCGAGTATCGCGTTCCGTAATGGCAGACGCCCCGTTTGTCAGATTCTTCGTTTTACGCGGCATATCCCGTACATATGCATAAACATTCGCCGGGGTATCTGGGGGGAAAGCATGAGTGCGCGGTGCAGAACCACGTGTCGCCTGCAGGTATACAATGCCATCAGATGCCATTTCATTCTGTGTCAGTAAGTCGTGCAGCAGGCTGGTAATCTCTTGTTTGGAAAATGGCAGATCGAGCTTGATCGCCTCAGCAGACCGGAATAGCCGGTTGACATGTTCGGTGATCAGATAGTACGACCCCTGGTAAATACGAATCACTTCATAAATACCATCGCCAAACTGCAATCCCCGTTCTTCAAAAGGATAAGTCAGGGTGTCACGGTTGGTGAGACTGGTTTGAGATAGTATAATAGGATAAACGGACAATTCATTCGCCTCCTTAAAATAACTCTATTTTATAATGATACGCTTTTTCTGTAAACCGTGACAAATGTCACAGAATAGTGGTTTGAAATCCCTTATAATGTGGTATATAAATATAATAAGCAAAGGGGGAGCTCTAGATGGAGCCGATATTGGAACGACTGAGCACACAGGAACGTGATATATTGATAGCTGCTTCAAACGAGATACATATACCAAAAAATTCATTTGTCTTTAAAGAAGGGACGCCTGCTGAATGTCTATATTTTCTTAACCATGGAATAGTACGTGTTTTTAAAAAAGTTGAACCAAATAAAGAACTGACCGTTTTTACACGCGGCATTCATGATGGGGTCGGTGAAATAGGCGTATTTGGCGGTGTTAACTATTCGAATTCTGCAAAAGCATTGCAGGATAGTGTTTTATATGTGATTGACCGAAAAACGATAGAAGAAATTTTATCGCAAAATGGCCTTTTAAGCCTTCACTTTACCCGCTGGATAGCTGAGTCACTGGAAGGAAGCAAAGCAAAAATCCGTGATTACATAGCATTTGGTTCAGAAGGGGCAGTTGCTTCAGTATTTGTCCGCTACTCGAATATGCACGGTGTTGTTACCCCAGATGGTATCCGGATTACCGAACCGGTCATGATCCAGGATATCAGTAAACACATTGCAATCTCCAGAGAAACCGTCAGCCGGATTGTGAATAAGTGGAAAGAGCAAGGCATTATTGCCAAGGAAAATAAATCCTTTCTGATTAAAAAGATGGATTACTTTAAGAAGCTGCTTGTGTGTGACCAGTGCAGTGTTGAAAATTGTGTGCTGTAGGGGTCATATATATATTCGAAATGAAATGGAGAAAAGGGGCATGGAAAATAAATTTTTCTTTCCCGCTGAGGCCTTATCATGTGTCCTATTCCATGGCAATAATGATAGCCTCTTAGTATAAAATTGTTATAGACGGTTGATTCTATTAGGTAGTATTGGTATAATATATAGTGTTATTCAAAAAATACATATTTTGCAGTTGCAAGACGTGCGGGTGTAGTTTAGTGGTAAAACCTCAGCCTTCCAAGCTGATGTCGTGGGTTCGATTCCCATCACCCGCTCCATACATAAGTAAGTCATAACGCAGTGTTTCGCCATATACCGAAGCATTGCGTTTTTTCATAGTATAAGAGAGTATAAAATTTTGGCTCTACGAATGCCTTATCAAAAATAGCCAAGTCCGGCTCCAGCGACTAGCGTGACCTCCTTCACCTCCGTCCGATAAGTCAACAGCGATTCTAGAAGCCTAAGGAAGGCCGACTAAACCCGGGCTTTGCGCCCAACGTCGGCATACCCCCTATAAGGGGACATGCTTCCTTTATCTCCTGCGGCCAGTGGGGCAGATCGGCTAAAACCGCCGCGATGCGCGGCAACGCCGACCCACCTGCAGCGCTGAGCGCGGTCCGTACGTCGCCAAACGGGCGCCCCGAGCCTTTGTTCTAGTGCCAGGCTTCCGCTTTACTTGAATGTGTAATTTTCACCATGTATTCTATGCATAGAGTGAAACTTCATCGTGGAGCGGTTTTCTCCACTGAATGTTAGTTGCACAAGGCAGATGAACCCGCTCAACTTTCTTTGAAATTGATAAAACCATAATAAATTTGAGGGATACGTTATGAAACAACTCATGCAGACACTGAAACAGATTGATGGAAAAGGCTATAAGGCTTATAAAAGTGTGCAAGGTCACTACAAATTTTCCGATTTTGATTTATATATAGATTATGTTCAAGGTGATCCATTTGCGACACCTTCTAAAATTCGGGCGGTTGTTCCGGCCCAAAAACGTGCGCTGAATGCCAATTGGCTTGAGTCGTACAGACGCAGAGTTGCAACGGAGGACATTCTTGCGCGCAAGGTAGGCGGCGCCATCGCGAAAGGCAATTTTTTCATAAAAGGGTCCGGGAAAAGCGGCAATATCCAATTTGACCGCCCGGGCCAGGAAGTGCTCGAGCGCAGTGCTGTGCAGGCAGACTCCAAATCAATTACCGTCTGTATTTCAATCGGTTTGCCGGCGAACGGTCGCAAAATTAATGGCAGAGAAGCAGAAAAATTGTTTGCCGATGTGATCCCTGCCATCTTAAGAAATTCTGTTTTTTCGATTAGCGACCAAGAAATTGAAGCTGCTGTCCAGCTGGCTGATCAGCAGGAAGCGATTAAGGAGGAAATGAACAAAAACAACTGGATTTCATTTGTTGCCAACGGATCTGTTCTTCCAAGAGGGAGCGGTGTCAGCAATCGGCCACTGAAAGATGCGGTGCCGTTTCAGAGTCCGAAAGAAAATGAAGTGGCCATCGAGATTCCACATCAGACAGGCCCAATTAAAGGCATGGCAGTGGAAAAAGGCATTACACTGATTGTCGGCGGCGGCTACCATGGTAAAAGCACCATCCTTGAAGCGATTGAACGCGGTATTTACTCCCATACAAAGGGGGATGGACGTGAATATGTCCTCACAGATCCGGATGCTGTAAAAATCCGTGCTGAAGATGGCCGGCAAGTGACAGGTGTAAATATTTCACCGTTCATCAATAATTTGCCGCATAAACAAGATACGACGTTTTTCTCAACGGAAAATGCCAGTGGCAGTACGTCACAGGCAGCCAATGTGATGGAGGCTCTGGAAGCCGGTGCTGGAACCTTGCTGATTGATGAGGATACAAGCGCCACGAACTTCATGATTCGTGATCAGCGTATGCAGAAGCTGGTTCATAAGGATAAAGAGCCAATCACACCATTCATAGACAAAATCAGCCAGATGCGTGATCAGCTTGATGTGTCAACGCTTTTGGTAATGGGCGGATCCGGTGATTATTTTGACGTTGCCGATTCGGTCATTATGATGGAAGCTTATGTACCGTACAATGTTACAGATGAGGCAAGGGCGATCATATCGGAAAATCCGGTTGGTCGGTCATCAGAAAAAGAAGCAGCATTTGGCAGCATCAGTGAGCGGTATTTTCAGCAAAATTCATTACAGACCAGAAAAGGTAAAAAGTCGAAAACACAGGCTAAAGGGCTGACAAAAATTCTGATGGGTCAAACGGATATTACGTTTGCAGCCACTGAGCAGCTTGTCGATACATCGCAGACACGAATGATTGCCGAAATCATCCAATATTTAGACCGTACCAATGCGCTTGGGGACAGGACACTAAATGAGCTGCTCGACGATATCGAGCAGCAAATGAATCAAAAGGGACTTGCTTCGTTTACAATATTTAAAGATCAGCACCCGGGCGATATTGCACGTCCAAGACGGTACGAAATTGCAGCTGCGCTGAACAGAATGCGTACAGCAAAGGTTAAGCAAAGGAAATAAGATAGAAAAGGAGGCAGCCCGAATGAAGACAGAACAACTTAAACAGGAAGTTATAGCATACAGCAAAGAAATCGGCATCGATAAAATCGGGTTTGCTTCTGCGGATGTATTTGAAGGCTTGAAAGAACGGCTGAAACGCCAGCAGGAACTAGGCTACCAGTCAGGCTTTGAGAAAGGTTCGATTGCAGAGCGGACAGAACCTGACAGGCTGCTGCCGGAAGCGCAATCGATTATCTCCATCGCTCTGGCGTACCCGTCTCGTATCAAGAATGCTCCGAAAAGCACAAAAGAAGAGCGCCGCGGCGTATTTTGCCGTGCTTCGTGGGGTGTGGATTACCATGAGGTACTAAGAGAAAAACTCGGGAAACTCTCAGCCTTTATCAAAGAAAAAGTGCCTGAGGCGTCGACGAAGGAAATGGTTGATACAGGTGAACTGTCCGACCGGGCTGTGGCTGAACGAGCTGGTATTGGGTTCAGCGGCAAAAACACCGCGATGATCACACCCGAGTTCGGCTCATACGTTTATTTGGGTGAACTGATCACAAATCTTCCATTTATTCCGGATACCCCGCTGGAGGATGGCTGTGGGTCGTGTACGAAATGCCTGGACGCCTGTCCGACCGGTGCGCTCGTTCAGGACGGACAGTTGAACGCTCAGCGATGCCTGGCATTTTTAACCCAGACAAAAGATTTCATGCCTGATGAATTCCGTCCGAAAATCGGTAATTTCATTTATGGATTTGACACATGTCAGGTGGTCTGTCCGTATAACAGGAAAATTGACTTTCATCATCACCCTGAGTTTGAACCGGAACCGGATGTGGCTAAACCTAAACTGAAGCCGCTGATCAGGATATCCAACCGCGAATTTAAAAATACGTTTGGGCATATTGCCGGCTCATGGCGCGGAAAAAAACCGTTGCAGCGCAATGCCTTGATCGCGCTTGGCCATTATAAGGATGAGACGGCCGTTGAGGATATGATTGCTGTTATGAACAATGACCCGCGACCGGTTATCCGCGGTACGGCAGCATGGTCGCTTGGGAAAATCGGCACACGTGAAGCATTTTTGGCGATTGAAACAGCGATGGAAAAGGAAAGTGATGAACAAGTTCTTCTCGAAATGGAAAAAGGCCTGGCATTTCAGAAGCCTGTTTTCTAAATGATTTGTTGAAACAATATCCATAAACCGAAACTTGCTGTGAAAGAATTCGTGAGTGCTATGATATCGCTCCGGAAATACACTTGGTGCTCGTCGTGTTGCAAGATTTTCAGCGAAGAAGCACGCTTCGCAACTCGCAGCTTACTCGGTGGATGTTTTGCTCGTCGCTTTCCGCAGGCGGCTGGTGAGCCTCCTCGACTGAACCTAAATGCCCTGTTCGTTCAACTGCGGGGTTAAAGAGCGGCAGCAAAATTCATGAATAGATCTTTTTAAAAACACTCGGCACCTGGATGAAAACCATTTTATTTGAAAAGAGGCGTTAATAATGGAGCTGTATTATGGTGAAATGGAGTCTCCCGTGGGGGAATTGACGATTGTCAGCGACAGCAAAAAAGCTGTCCGAATCGATTACGGATCGTTTGCTGAAATTGAAGATAAACTCCGGCATTGGAGCGAGCGCTATTTTGATGATCCGGAATTTATTCAGGAGCCTGAAAAAGTTGACCTTGCTGCAAGCGAACTGCGTGAATATTTTCAGGGTGAACGGCAGGACTTTACGTTTGATTTTGCTTTTTATGGCACACCTTTTCAGCAGAAGGTATGGCAGGCGTTGTATAATAAAATTCCATATGGTGATACGAAAACATATAAAGATATCGCACAGACAATTAATAATCCGAAAGCTGTCCGTGCAGTCGGCGGGGCCGTTAACAAGAATCCGTTTTCGATTGTGGTGCCTTGCCATCGCGTCGTAGGAGCTGATGGCAAATTGGTTGGCTACGGCGGCGGTTTGGACAAAAAAGAATTCCTTCTGACACTTGAGTCTGAATAACGATGTTTGGACAATCATTCTCTCCATATACTATCGATGGAGGGGATTTTTTATGGAAAAGTTACATGATATCTGGCTCAATTTTTTTCGTTCCGGACGGCAGCAAAATGACTGGTGGAGTCGGAAGAAAGATTTATATCGTGAGCGTGAAGCTGAAATTGTCCGGATCAGTGGACAAGGACATGTCTATGAGGAGCTCCGGCATTCCGGTCAGGCAATATACCGATATTTATTGCACTTATCATTTCTGGTCAAGCAGCAAAGTCATTTTTTCAGGGAAGAACAGGTGATTCCGTTCCAATTCAAGTGGAAGAATGGGGAAATAATGGAACATAAATCGGTGAAAGGTCCATTTGAAATGGCAAACGAAACACCTATCGAGTCAGCCTCACTCAGGGATTTATCGGGAGAACGATTTACCTACGACAGGCGTGCAACCGTTCAGTATGCGGAGCGATGGTGGAACAGTTATAATCCGGCATACCGCCAGTTTGCTGTCGATTGCACGAATTACGTCTCACAGTGTATGTATGCCGGCGGTGCTCCTATGCGGGGAGCACCTGACCGGGGGAGCGGCTGGTGGTATCAGGGTGACAATTGGAGCTACAGCTGGGCGGTGGCGCATTCATTGCGCTGGTATTTAAGCGGATCGACGTCAGGTTTAACGGGAAAAGAAATGGAATCGGCCCGTGATCTTATTCCTGGTGATATTATCTGTTATGATTTTGAGGGGGACGGAAACTGGAATCATAATACAATAGTCGTTACCAAGGATGCCAATGGCATGCCGCTGGTTAATGCTCATACTGATAATAGCCGCAACCGCTATTGGTCATATGAGGATTCCACAGCCTGGACTCCGGATATTCAATATAAATTTTTCCGGATTGGCGAGTAGTGGTATAATAATGAAGTTGTTAAAAGTAAAGGCTGTCTTTGCATTTTTAATTTGAAGCTGCGGATTTGAAAAACAGTCCATGTTAATTTGGAAGAGGAGAATGGAACAGTGAGTTTGCATGTCGTATTATATCAGCCTGAAATTCCTGCTAATACAGGTAATATCGCCAGAACTTGTCTGTCAGCGAACGCAACATTGCACTTAATTCGCCCGCTGGGATTTTCCACTGATGATAAAATGGTCCGCCGGGCAGGACTTGATTATTGGCCATATGTGGATGTCCGGGAATATGATGCCATCGAGGATTTATATAAAGCACATGCGGATGGTAAATACTATTATATTGAAAATGTCGGTTCAAATTATTACAACAATTACGATTTCACCGATATAGAACAAGACTTATTTTTTGTGTTTGGCCGTGAAGGCAGCGGTTTTCCGGAGGGGTTTTTGAAAGGGAAGGAAGATCAATGCCTGCGGGTTCACATGGGTGATAAAGTCCGTTCGCTTAATTTGGCAAACACGGCAGCGATTATTGTGTATGAAGTATTGAGACAGCAGGGATTTCCGGGAATGGCATAGTTATAATGCAATAAAAGCATCGGCAGCACAGCCGATGCTTTTATTGCAACGTTTTACTTTGATTCTGTTCAACTGACATTCAGTGGGGAAAAAGGCAACCCACGAATGAAGTTTCACTTACTGGTCGTTTTTTGGTACTCCGGGTTTGGCATCATAGCCCGCTGTAAAACAGGAAACCACAAATGTCACGGTAACACCCAATATCAGTGCCAGTTTCATGATATTGCCTCCTCATATAGCATATGTATACCATCTATTGATTATAACATGCCCCTATTATATAGGATAATTCCTCTGATGTGAACCATGAGCTTATTTTATCAGCAACTTATCATCCGTTAATTTCCGTTGATTAAACAGGGAGCTTTGAGGGAATAACTGCCAGTGATGCCCGTTTGGCTTAATTCCATAATTGACGGTATAAACACCTGTATAACGGGGATTCAATATGTTCGAATTATTTCATTTTTTGGATACCGGATTCGCTGTTGTTTCGTTGTCGAAAATAGGGTATATTAGTTGATGAATCTGACGCTAAAGTTCTATAATAGCATACAGAGTGTAAAAGGCCGTTTAGCAACGGGATAAAGTTAACTTCTAATGGAGGTATAGACGTGGCACAAAATGAAGAAACCAGTGAGAGATTCTGGGGCAGTTTTCATGGGCCAAATATGGGTTACATTGAGGAACAATATGAGCTATATAAGGAAGACCGTGATGCAGTTGATCCATCTTTAATAGAACTTTTCGACAAGCATGGTGCTCCTGACTGGACAAAATCTGCACAAAGCCCGAGCCGGACAGCAGTATCTGAACCAGTATCACCCACCACTGATATTAAAAAATTGACCTCAGCAATGAGACTTGTTGAGGCTATTCGTCGTTTTGGACATCTTGAGGCAGATATTTATCCGGTGGGCCACGATGGCCGCAGCACAGATATGGTTGATCCGGACACATACGGATTATCTGAAGAAGACTTGCGGAATATACCTGCCAACTTATTGTGGGAAAAGGCCCCCGAGAGCGTGAATGACGGGTTTGAGGTTATCCAAGAGCTGAAAAAATTATATTCCGGAACAATTACGTTTGAATATGACCATGTGAACAGTGATGATGAACGTGCATGGCTGCTCAACTATATCGAATCAGGCAAATATCATGCAGCGAGTTCAGCTGAAAACAAAAAAAGTCTGCTTGAGCGGATGGCTCAAGTGGAAGGATTTGAAGAATTCCTGCAAAAAACATTTGTCGGTCAAAAACGTTTTTCCATTGAAGGTTTGGAATCAATGATCCCGATGCTTGATCGTGTGGTTAACAATTCAATTGATGATAAGATTGAACACATTATGATGGGAATGGCTCACCGCGGTCGGCTCAGCGTATTGGCACACGTACTTGGAAAGCCCTTTGATAAGATCTTTTCCGAATTTCACCATTCGCCTGATAAGGAATTGATCCCGTCCGAAGGCTCATCCGGCATTAATTCCGGCTGGACAGGCGATGTTAAATATCACTTTGGCGCAACGAAGGACGTGCAGGAAGGCAACGGTACATCGACACGCATTACACTCGCCAACAATCCATCACACTTGGAGTTTGTAAATCCGGTTGCTGAAGGGTTTGCACGTGCGGGTCAGGACTACCGCTTCCAAAAAGGCTATCCGGGGCAGGATTTCAATAAGGCATTACCTGTATTGATACATGGTGATGCGTCGTTTATCGGTGAAGGTGTCGTTGCTGAAACGCTGAACTTTAAAGGGTTGGCAGGTTATCAGATAGGCGGAACCCTTCATATTATTGCAAATAATCTTCTCGGTTATACGACAAACCAGGAGGAAGGCAGATCAACACATTATGCAAGTGATTTGGCAAAAGGATTTGAAATTCCAATTGTTCATGTGAATGCTGATGATCCAGTTGCATGTGTTGTTGCTATGAAAATGGCGTTTGAGTACCGTCAAAAATTCCATAAAGATTTCTTGATTGATCTCGTCGGTTACCGTCGTTACGGTCATAACGAAATGGATGAACCGCGGGCGACACAGCCTTACTTGTATCACGAGATTGATAATCATCCTACAGCAGCAAACGTTTTTGCTGAAAGACTGCAAAAAGAGGGGGTTGTTGAAGAGGGTGAATTGAAAAACCTGAAAAATCAAACCGAGTCGAATCTGCGCGAGATTTATGAAAATATGAAAGAAGATGACTCGGCAGAAGCGGAAATCAAAAGTATGCCGCAAGCTTTGACAAATGGTCTTGACCGGTTTGAGACGGCCGTCCCGCTGGAAACCTTGAAAAGGCTGAACAAAGACTTACAATCCCGTCCGGAAGGGTTTACTGTTTTCCGTAAATTAAAGCGGATCCTGAGCCGGCGCGATCATGTTCTGGAAGAAGGGAATAAAGCAGATTGGGGTGCAGGCGAGGCATTGACCTATGCATCCATTCTTAACGACGGCATTCCAATCCGGTTAACCGGGCAGGATACAGAACGGGGAACGTTCGCCCACAGACATCTGGTTCTGCATGATGCTGAAACAGGTGAAACATATTGCCCAATGCACGGACTTGAAGGTGTGGACGTATCGTTTGATATCCGAAACAGTCCATTGTCAGAAGCCGGTGTTTTAGGGTTTGAATATGGTTACAGCGTTCAGGCACCAAGTACACTAGTTATCTGGGAAGCTCAGTTTGGTGACTTCGCCAATGCTGCTCAAGTTATATTTGACCAGTTTATTTCGGCAGCACGGGCCAAATGGGGCGATAAATCCAATATGGTTATGCTGTTGCCGCATGGGTATGAAGGCCAGGGACCTGAACACTCCAGTGCACGGCTGGAAAGATTTTTGCAGCTGGCTGCGGAAAACAATTGGATTGTTGCCAATGTCACATCATCGGCACAGTTTTTCCATTTGATTCGCCGGCAGGCGGCGATGCGCGGGAAAGAAGAAGCGCGTCCGTTAATCCTGATGTCGCCAAAAAGTCTGTTGCGTAATCAACGAGTCGCTTCCAGCCCTGAAGAATTTTCAGAAGGCAAGTTTGAACCATTAAGACAGCAGCCAAACCTGAAAGTGAGCAAGAAACATGCAAAAAGGCTCTTGATTGGCAGCGGCAAGGTCATGGTTGATATTGAAGATGCCATTGAGAATTCGAATGAGAAATTTGAATGGCTGCGTGTACTCAGACTTGAACAGATTTATCCATTCCCGAAAAAGCAGCTGGAAAAAGAACTAAAAGAGCTGCCGAATTTGAAAGAGATCGTCTGGGTACAAGAAGAACCTCAGAATATGGGAAGCTGGGATTTTGTTGATGACTATCTGAGGGATTTATTAACGGAGGACCAGACTCTAAGGTATATTGGCCGTCCACACCGTGCATCACCAGCGGTAGGGGAGCCAAACGTAGATAAAGCAGAACAGCAGCAAATCATTGAACAAGCAATTAACCCGTCTGAAGGAGGAGATTTCAGTGAGTGAAATTAAAGTTCCGGAACTTGCCGAGTCGATTACAGAAGGAACAATATCCGAATGGCTCGTCAAAAAAGGTGACAAAGTTGAAAAAGGCGATGCGATTGTCGAATTGGAAACTGACAAAGTCAACGTCGAGGTGAACACGGACTATACAGGTGTTATAACTGAAATTGTTGCCGAGGAAGGCCAAGATGTGGAAGTCGGCGATGTAATTGCTAAATTGGATGAAAATGCTGAGGCAGGCGGAAGCGATTCAGATGAAGGAGAGAAAAAAGAATCCGCTGAATCCGAAAAGTCTGAGACTGAAGAAGAGAAATCCCCGGAACCGGCAAAAGAAGAAAAACAAGACAAGCAAGATGAATCCTCTGACAGCAGCCAGGATGTCATTGCATCACCTGCAGCCCGTAAACGTGCCCGTGAACTTGGCATTGACCTGAGCGACGTCCAGTCACGTGATCCATTAGGCCGGATTCGCCCGGAAGATGTGGATTCTGCGGCAAAAGGCGGAAGCGATCAAAAAGATTCCAAGCCGGCTAAAAAAGAAGAGCCAAAACAATCAGAGAAAACCGAGTTCGATAAGCCGGTTGAAAGAATCAAGATGTCCCGCCGCCGTCAGACCATTGCTAACCGTCTTGTTGAGGTGCAGCAGGAAGCGGCTATGCTGACAACATTTAACGAAGTCGACATGTCAGCTATTATGCAATTGCGTAACGAGCGGAAAGAAGACTTCAAAGACAAACACGGCGTAAAATTAGGTTTCATGTCCTTCTTTACCAAAGCGGTTATCGGTGCGTTAAAAGACTTCCCGCTTCTGAATGCGGAAATACAAGGTAAAGAAATTGTTAAGAAAAATTTCTATGATATCGGGATTGCCGTATCCACCGATGAAGGACTTGTTGTACCGGTTGTGCGTGATGCAGATAAACTTGACTTCGCCGGTGTTGAAAAAGAGATCGGTGATTTAGGTAAAAAAGCAATCAATAAGGAATTGTCACTGAAAGATCTGCAAGGCGGAACTTTTACCATAACAAACGGCGGTACTTTTGGATCGATGCTGTCAACGCCTATCCTGAATTCCCCACAGGTTGGTATACTTGGTATGCATAATATTCAAAAACGCCCTATGGTTATGCCGGATGATTCGATTGAAGTACGCCCAATGATGTATCTTGCAGTATCATATGACCATCGGATTGTTGATGGCAAGGAAGCTGTACAATTCCTTGTACGTATAAAAGAATTGCTGGAAGACCCTTATGATTTATTGCTGGAAGGCTAATTGAAATTAATGAAACCCTCGCTTTGATTGGAAGTCATGGCGGGGGTTTTTTATATGGAAAAGTTACCTGAGAATTGGATTGAATTGTGTAATCTTTTGGCAAGCAGTTCAGCTGGTGACTGCTTTTTCAGCAGTTTAAATATACCATGTTTGCAGAACAACGCATCTGCTGAAAAATTAATTTTAAGAAGAAAGACGATAATCAATAATCGTAAAACTGCTAAAACTAAATGTTTAGTTTGATATCTATTTTGACATGAGAAAATCACTTTTAGTCTGAAAAAGCAAAATTTCAGGTCATGTTAATATTCGAATTTACAGGGAATAACTAAATATAGCTTGGATGGTAAAAAATTATATTGCCAGACGTCTGACAACCTGATAAAATCAAAATTGGAAAAAGCGAAATTGTAAGCAGTTTCAGTGTATGCATGAGTTCGCTTTAAGTTAAAAAGGGAGGTACATCAGTGGATATACTGTTTGGTATTTTAGCAATCATTCTTGTTTTGGGACTTGCCTATTTGATGTCCAATGATAAGAAAAATATAAATTACACGGGTATTGGTGTTATGCTTCTGGCTCAGCTTGTCATTACCTGGTTCATGTTTAATACGAAAATAGGCAGTGCCATTATCAAAGGAATTTCGGCCGGGTTTAATAAATTAATTGAATTTGGCAAGGAAGGTATCAGCTTTGTTGTCGGCGGCATTCAGATTGCAGAAGGCGGGAGTGTCTTTTTCTTTAATGTTCTCCTTCTGATTATCTTTTTCGCGACACTTCTTTCGGTTCTGACGTATTTGCGGATTCTGCCGCCGATCATTAAATATTTAGGCGGATTATTATCAAAAATAACCGGATTGCCAAAAGTGGAATCGTTTAATGCGGTCAACAGTATCTTTTTTGGACAATCCGAAGCATTGCTTGCGATCAAAACACAATTCCATCATTTGGATAACAATCGGCTGTATATTGTGAGTGCATCAGCCATGGGCTCAGTATCCGCCTCGATTGTCGGAGCGTATCTGCAAATCCTTCCACCTGAATATGTACTGGCAGCATTGCCGCTTAATATGTTCAGTGCGTTAATACTTGCTTCAGTCATTGCTCCGGTAAATATTCCTGAAGAGGAAGATCAGGTGGACGTGCAGGAAGTTTCTCATGATAAAAGTATTTTTGAAGCCATGAGCAATGGGGCACTGGATGGCGGAAAAATAGCATTGATTGTTGCTGCGATGCTGATTGCATTCATTGCGTCACTGGAATTGGTTAATTGGCTGATCCAATTGGTCTTTGCAGGCGTAACACTGCAGGAAATCCTCGGTTACATCATCGCTCCAATCGGTATTCTGATGGGTATTTCACCGGGCGAGGTAATTGAAGCAGGCGGTGTCATGGGTACGAAAATTGTTACCAACGAATTTGTCGCCATGCTTGAATTTGAGCAAAAGCTGGGATCCATGTCGGAGAAGACAATTGGTATTGTTTCGGTGTTCCTGACAAGCTTTGCCAATTTCTCATCAATTGGAATAATCGCCGGTACTGTACAAGGGATCGACAGTAAAAAAGCTGTACAAGTTTCCGGATTTGGTATGAAATTGCTCGTTGGTGCTACACTGGCATCGATTCTGTCCGCTACGATTGCAGGTCTGTTTCTCTAAACTTTTTCTGAAAAGTTGCAGACAGTCAACCTCTAAACCGGATACATGTTGGCTTCTGCAGGCTGCATGGAATGGATAATCAATAAAAAGCAGGCACTAATTTATCCCGCTTTTGGCATTCAATGGGGGATCCCCCACTTTTAGTGTCTGTTTTTTTATGGTGTATCATATATATTGCTCTTCCTTTTTAAGCATTTTTCCATTAGGATAGAAGAAGTTATTTAAATGCAAGAATCGTTATACTGTCTTGCTTCGTATTGCGAATGAAGGAGTGCTTCGTTTATGAGTGCAAAAAGAATTTTATTTACAGGCGGCGGCACTGCCGGTCATGTGATTGTTAACCTTGCTCTTATTCCCGTTTTTCAGAAAGAGGGATGGGAAATTGATTATATCGGTTCCAAAGACGGGATTGAACGCAGACTGATTGAATCACTCGACAGTGTCACATATCATCCGATTTCAACTGGCAAACTGCGACGCTACATATCAAAAGAAAATATTAAGGATCCGTTTAAAGTGCTGAAAGGGATAATGCAGGCATGGCACATTATCGGCAAACGAAAACCGGCTGTCGTTTTTTCCAAGGGCGGCTTTGTTTCCGTACCGGTAATTATGGCGGCAAAATTGCGCGGTGTGCCGGCAGTCATTCACGAATCTGATTTTACACCCGGTCTTGCCAACAAGATAGCCATTCCGTTTGCCAAGAAAGTACTGGCAACTTTTCCGGAGACCATCGATTATCTCCCGGAAAAGAAAGCGGAATACGTCGGAGCGGTCATCCGCGATGAGCTTTTCAAGGGCGACAAAGAAAAAGGGCTGGAAATGTGCGGCTTTACTAAAGAGAAGCCCGTTCTGCTCATAATGGGCGGCAGTGGTGGCGCTGAGAAAATCAATCAGACGGTACACTCAAGCCTTGATCAGCTTTTGCCGGAATTCCAGATTGCTCATATTTGCGGTCAGGGGAAAACGGATTCGTCGATAGAGCGGAATGGCTATGCCCAGTTTGAATATGTTAATGAGGATTTGAAGGACCTGTTCGCTGCGACTGACTTTGTGCTGTCACGTGCAGGGGCGAATGCGATTTTTGAATTTTTGGCGCTGCACAAACCAATGCTGCTGATTCCGCTGTCAAGGTCGGCCAGCAGGGGAGACCAGATTATAAATGCGAATTCATTTAAGGAAAAGAATTATGCACGGGTTATGGAAGAAGAGACTTTATCGGAGGAGTCATTGACTGGGGAGTTGTTCAAATTAAAAAAACAGGCGCCTGTTATGATTGACCACATGAAAAAATATAAGAGTGAAAAAGCACGAGGCCGGGTGATTGAAATTATTAAGGCAGCCGGCGGGGCAGCGGCTGAATAAATTTCAATCAACCTTAAAATGAAAACCGTCTCAAATCTATTGGAGATGGTTTTCTTTTTTATATTGTTCAGGTATTGTTTAGGTAACTATAAAATTCCGCGAATGGTGATAACTTTTGTGTTTCTGTGGGTGAAAGGCAGAGGAGGTTGAGCAATTCGCGCGAGGTTGGCATGAAATCGCGCGAGGGCCAGCAGATTTCGCACAATGCGACAAAAATACACAGTGCACAAACCTTCTATAATGTTGATTATCGGCAGCTGCCGATAATCGTTATATTGAAAATACGTTATAATCAGCTATATTAAAGGAGTTTTTTATTTTTCTGTAACCAAATCTGCCTTGCCCGTTGCGGGGTCGATGACCAGACCGTGAACATTCACATATGACGGCAATAAAGGGTGATTGCGGACAACAGAAACACTGTCTTTGACGGACTTTTCCACTGAATCAAATCCACTGAATTCATTTTCCAAATCAATTCCGCTATGTGTTAATGTATTGAGTGTTTCCTCTGTAATGCCATTTTTCAGCAGACTTTGCCTGAATGCTGCTGGTTCCGCATGTGACATGCCACAATCATGATGCCCGATTACCATAACCTGTTCCGCCTTTAATTCGTGTATTGCAACAAGAATACTCTTCATGATGCTGTCGAAAGGGTCACGAAGAATCGCACCGGCATTTTTAATCATTTTAACATCGCCATTCTTGATGTTTAATGCTTTCGGCAGCAATTCAACTAATCGTGACTCCATACACGTGAAGATGACAGTCCGCTTGTTGGGTATGCTATCGGTACGGAGCGGTTCATATTTTTTCTCTTTCACAAATTCCTTATTGTATTTAAGCATTTCATCGAGAAGCATTTTCCATCATCCTTCCTTTTGGGTTGTATCATTAAGAATTAGTTTTTCTTTATATAATTCTATCATTCTTGCCTTGATGAATATAGCAATTTCCCACAGTATAGCCAGCAGTACTATCCATGCCCAATAGTCCATGAACGCCCGCTGGAAGTTATAAAGCGCTTCAGAAACCGGATAAAAAGGGTTTTGCTGCATAACTAATGTAAATGTATAAAACATGCCAAATGTAAAGTTTCGGGACCATTGAGTGACATCATATGTAAAAATTGCCTTGTTCCATCCATATTGTTTGACCCGTTTTACGGCACGGACCAGCTCAACTGTCTCAACAATAATTAATAACGCAAACACCAAGAACCAAAAATACGTGACAAACTCAGGTGTGAATGTATTCGTTGTGACAATGGCCAGGCCGGTAATGGACAGTGCGCCATGGATAATACAATTCGTATTGGCCCAATCATCGGCAAACGTCCAGTTATGGTGTCTGATATATCTGTTAAAAAGCAATATAATTCCGGCCAGATAAAAAACAAGGCCCAATATGATAATGGCTTCAGAAAAGTAAACAGGAAACTGGAAAAAAACATTATTCAATAAAATAATGATTGATTGTGTTCCAACTGTTGAGAGCAATATGGCACCGTGAACCGGAAAATCCCTGTAATCAAATAATAATTGTTTAAAATTATAAAAGCAATTGACTAAAAAGAAAAGCCATAAAAATGTATTTAAAATAGCCATTGCTTGCGTTAATAATAAAATTTCCGGAAAATATTTCAGGAATACATTGCACAGCACGGATACACCGGCAATCCAAGTTCCGATGACAAACGAGTTGACCGGATTTCGAATGAAAGGAACAAGAAAATCCCGATGAAAGAACTGTATCGACAAATCTTTGTAAATAATCACCCACGTGATAAGCAGAAAAAATGCGAGGTATTTGCCGTATTCCACATCGAGTATCGGGAACGCCTCCACAGTACCAATCAGGAAAATGCCGCATGCCATGATGATAGCACCTGATGCAGGTTCAATTTTGTTGTAATCCCCTTTAAGTAACATAAATTCCCACGCCCATATCTAGGTTTCTGTTAAAATTATATCATTTTTATGTTTTTTTTCATTACAATTATGTAAAAATGTGATGATTATCACAGGTAAGTATGGCGGATTAATGGACAAATGCCTCACCATTCGTTGTTAAAGATTCAATCCTTACGCCTGAAAATGGTATAATAGAAGAACAGAAAAAATTCCCTGGATATGATAACGTTTAATGTGATAATCAAGGGTTGCTGGCGGTGTTATATGGATAACGATAAGAGAAACCGTGATATTATTGATGATGATTTGTACGAAGAGCTTGATGAGGATGAAATGTACGAACTTGTGCAGCAGGAACGCGAAAGAGCACTTGCAAGCGCACGGGAAAATAAAAATCGAAAAACACGACGGAATTTTCCGAAGTGGGTGTTCTGGCTGATTGCCGCTGCCATGATTTTAAACGTTGTGTCGGTTATTCCGAGAACATTTTCCATACCTGCAATAGACTTTCTGATCTCATCTGCTCAGCTGTCGACACAAGAGGACATCCAGGCATATAAAGAGTCAGTGGTCGTTATTGAAACGGAGGATTCAAGAGGTACCGGTTTTTCAATATCCGCTGATGGGACGATTATAACCAATCACCATGTCGTGGAGGATGAGGAATCGGTGACTGTGGCCTATCCGGAAGAAGGACTGTTTTCCGGTGAGGTAGTGGCCTCGTACCCATCGGTGGATTTGGCTGTATTGGATGTCAGCGGAGAACAGATGCCCCATCTGGAACTTGCGGATAAAGCCATGTTTGAACCGGGGGATGAACAGGTATATTTCATCGGTAATCCGATCAGGTTTAGCGGCATAGCCAACGAAGGAAGGGTCCTTGATAGACTTGAGTTAAACGGCTGGGAAAAACCGGTCGTTATGATGGAGGCGCCGGTTTACCGGGGGAGCAGCGGCAGTCCGGTGATCAACCAGGGTGGCAAGGTTATCGGTGTTGTGTTTGCAACTTTGCATCACGATAAACATGGCCGGGTCGGTTTATTTATACCGATTGAGTATTATCACAACCACCACAGCTGACCTTACTGTTTAACTTATACTAACTCAGGGAAAAGTATAGTAAGGAAATATTGCCCATTACTAAAACAGGGGGTGACTTACAATGCTGTATTTCACAACAGATTTTAGCACATATCACATTGAAGCGTCTGATGGACCAATGGGGAAAATTCAGGATTTGTACTTTGATGACAAAAAATGGGTCGTTCGTTATGCGGTATTGGATTCACGGAGATGGCTGCCGTCAAGACGAGTTTTGCTTTCACCGGCGGCTTTTAAGTCAGTTGATAACCAAAACCAGCGTGTCGATGTTGAATATGATAAAGAAACCGTCCGGAACAGCCCGTCAATTCCAGCGGACGCCACACTTTCCAAGGACATGGAAATGGCCCTGACAGGGTATTATGGCTGGAGCAGGTATTGGCTGGGCGGTATGTTATGGGGTGTTGAAGATACACCTCTTGCACATTTTGAGGATCGTGCCGCACATGAGGAACAGACTCCGAATGAATGGGAGCATAACTTGCGCAGCTCTGAGGAAGTGACTGGTTACAGAGTTCATGCGAATGACGGCAAAATCGGCGAGTCGGTTGATCTCATCATAGATGATTCATATTGGAGGATTCATTATCTTGCCATTAAGAGTGACGAAACTACTGATGATAATCAATTCTATCTGATTAAACCTGAAAATATTCAATCCGCCGACTGGGTCGGAGGCGATATATACGTTGATAAAGATCTTGCCGTATTGAAAAATCAAACAAGTTTTGAATCACAAGAAGCGATAATACGTAATCTTCAATAAGCCACGTGCCGGAAAGATGTCTTATACAAGGCATCTTTTTTATTGTTTAGCAAACGAAAATTTCGTGGTTGTGAGTAACTTTTGTGATTCTTTGGCGGGATTGGGGGTGAAGAGGGTGAGCAATTCGCGCGAGGTTGGCACGATTTCGCGCGACTCTCATGGAATTTCGCGCAAGGATCCACCGATTTCGCGCGAGCCCCACAAGAAATCGTGCGACTTGACTTGGATTTCGCTTGATACGAGAAAAAAGTCGATGCACCCCTTTTAATGTTGATTTTTGTAAAATCAGATTCTTTTCGTTCCAGATACTGCTATAATGGGGTAGTAACGAATTTTTAAAACAAACGTAATGAACCTGTTGTCGAAACCATATGTTCGGTACGTTACTATGAAAGTTGCTGGAAATATTTTTTCAAAAGATGGTGGATAGGTCATGAATGTCAATGATATAAATATAAACAACTTAATTGAACATGAATCAGTGAAAACCACACCCAAAAAGTATCATTACATAACGAATTTTATAATGGATGGGGGTGCCGCACCTTGTCAGGCAACCAATCATTAAAAGAAAGCCCCCTTGAAGATATGATCCTCTTGGCACAGCAGGGGGATCAAAATATACAAAATTATCTCCTGAAAAATTATCAGCCGTTTATTGCAAGATGTGTTTCCGAAGTATGCAAGCGTTATATTGATCCACAGTCAGATGATGAATTCAGTATAGGTTTAAATGCCTTTAATGAAGCCATATTGTCCTACTCCCCTGAAAAAGGCAGTTCGTTCCTGACTTTCTCTAAACTTGTCGTGAAGCGAAAAGTCATTGATTATATCCGCTACGTGCAAAAAACACCGATTGCGATGTCCCTGGACGATAGTTATGATGAGGAACAAATGGAAAATCCGGTTGAGGTTCTTGCAGTTAAAGAATCGTACCGGGAAGAGCAGGATGCCATGTTTCTCAGGGAAGAAATTGCTGATTTTAGGGAAAAACTAGGCACTTATAAATTGTCGCTGGATCAGCTGACAGAAGTCTCGCCGAAGCATAAAGATGCACGCGAATCAGCAATTGCGGTGGCACGAACATTGTATAATAAAATTGAATTAAGACATTATGTGCGAAAAAAGAAGAAGCTTCCGCTTAAAGATCTGGCCAAACAGGTGAATGTCAGTAAGAAAACACTGGAACGAAACCGTAAATTCATTCTGGCCATCTTCATTATAATGGAAGAGGATTACATATATCTTAAGGAGTATCTGAAGGGGGTGGGGTAGTGCAGAAAGGTATTGTAATGGAAAAGCATCGCGATTACATCATTGTCATGCGAAGAGATGGTGCGTTCCAGAAAGCGCAGCCGCTGGAAAATTCGGTTGTTGGCACGGAAGTCAGCTATCAGCCACTCGCCGGCAAAAAACATCCGGTGCTTCATTACATAAATAAAAAAAAGGCCGGGATGTTTCAAATAGCTGTCATCGCATGCATATTGTTATTAATGATGCCTGTTTATTTTATGATGGACAGGGATAAGACATACGCTTATGTTAACATTTCCATTAATCCAAACATGGAATTGGAAATAGATGATCATTTAAATGTGAAGTCGGTTGTCTCTTTGAATGAGGATGCCAAAGCATTTGAGGGGCGATTTAATGAGTATGAAGGCAATCAGCTGGTAGACGTTATTGAAAAAATTATGTCTGAAAGTGAAAAAAAGAACTTGCTGCAGAACGGTAAAAATATGCTTGCCGGTGTGAGTTATATTGAGGATAAGCACCAGATATCTGTCATTGATGCAATTGAAGACTATTTTCTGGAAAATGGTCAGGAATGGAAAGTCGTGACCATGCAAATTCCAGAAGAAATTCGGGAACAGGCTCAGGGAAAGACAGAATCGATGAACCAATTGATGGCAATCAGTCTTGTCGAATCGGAATTTTCCACCGGAACAAATGGAAACAATGCAGTTGCAAAGACATCCATGGATGATGATGATAGAGAAATTTTACATTCATTTTATAACGATATTAATGATCATTCCGGGACTGCTGCTGATAAAACACAACCGGTTAAAACCGATCGAGAAGTGTCATCTGAGGAAAAAGCTTCCGATAAGACCGATCAGACAAACCAACCTGCAGAAGAACAAGATAACAAAAAATCCAGCCATCCGCAGGGAGTCAAACATCCAGGCGAATTAAAGCCTGAAAATGCCGAAAGAAGCGGTTATGGAAAGAACAAGGGTAATAAAACGATTCACAGTGATAATAATGGCAAAGCCAAGGGTCATGATAAAGCAAAGCAAAATAACGGCAAAGCTAATGGACACGATAAAGCAAAACATAACAAAGGCAAAGCCAAGGGCCATGGTAAAGCAAAACAAAATAACGGCAAAGCCAAAGGAGATCACAAAGCAAAGGAAAATAACGACAAGGCTAATGGACATAACAAAGCCAATCACAGTAATGGTAATTCAAAAGGTCACCATAAAGGAAATAATGGGAACAATAATGCCGGCAATAACGGCAAAGGTCCAAAATAAAAGCGAAAAATGCACCGGTGACGGTGCATTTTTCTTATTCAGTAAAGCAAGGACGGTGCCTCTTTTGTTATACTTCCATAGCTACAGGTGGCGTGTATTTCATGGCATGGTCAATATAATACAGCAACTCATCATGTGATTCGATGATTTGGGCTTGCTTAGGTGAGTAATGGTAAGCATGCAGGAAGAGCTGGATTTTTTTGGACAGCATATCATCATTTGTGCGAACCATCAGTATAAGCAATTCATCCCACTGTCCCCATAACGTATAATATAACGCTTTGTCGTAATCCGGAATTTCCATTTTTTGCCCTCCTTCATGTTAAAAAGGATCAGTTATAGTGTCCCCGAATAATATATATATTGTCGTAAACAAAAATGGTGTGTCTGCCAATTTCTGTGAATGCATAAAATCCTTTTACTGTTACATACTAAATTCAAAACAGTAAGGAGGATTTTGATACTAATGAAATGGAAATTTTTAAGTATCATGCTGGCAGTAATATTTGTACTTGCCGCATGTAATGGAACCAATGATAATGGAAATAACGGTAATGAAGAAGGTCAGAACAACAATGACAATGTTGAACAGACCCGTTTTGAAGGTGACGACGATGCGGATAATATGAATAACGAGTTCAATAATGGCAATCGGACACGTAACAACGATGATAATAACGGGGATAATGAGAACCAGTATGAGCTGGCAGATGAAGCTGCCGAACGAATATCCGATCAGGTGGATAGTATCGATAATGCCTATGTTATTAAAACAGACAATAATGCTTATGTGGCTGCAGAATTGGACAGAAACAACAACGACGGCAATAACAATGGAAACAACAACATGAACAACAACAACAATAACGGAAATGACAACGCAGGGATAACCAACAATAATAATAACAAAGGCGGCGAAATAACGGATGCCGTAAAAGAAGAAATTTCCGGTATCGTCAGAACAGTTGACCCGGATGTTGACAATGTGTATGTGTCGACAAATCCTGATTTCTTCGATTTGGCCGGCAACTATGCCGATGATGCCGACAGCGGCGAACCTGTTGAAGGGTTATTCGATCAGATGGGCAATGTGATTGAACGCGTTTTCCCGCAGCAGAAAAATGATTAAAAATACAAACGAAAAATGGGTGGCACAGGAGATGTGTTCACCCATTTTTTTATTTTTACAGTGAATGGGTTTCATGTTACGTTTAAATAAACGAATCATTCGCTTAATTAATAATAGCAGTTTAAAACTTGAATAAGGAGCGATTGAACATGACAAATAAAATGAACGTGGAAAGTTTTAATCTTGATCACACAAAAGTTGCAGCACCTTACGTTCGTCTGGTTGGAGTAACATCAGGATCAAGTGACAAAGTGTACAAATATGATATCCGGTTCAAACAGCCGAATAAAGAGCATATGGATATGCCTGGTCTGCATTCCATTGAGCATCTAATGGCAGAAAATATCCGAAATCATATGTATAACGTTCTGGATATTGGACCCATGGGCTGCCAGACCGGCTTCTATTTATCGATCTTGAATAATGACAGTTATGACGATGTACTTGAAGCGCTCGAAAAAACACTTCAGGACGTTCTTGAAGCAAATGAGGTACCGGCATGCAATGAAGTCCAGTGCGGCTGGGCTGCCAATCACAGTCTTGAAGGTGCACAAAAGATCGCGAAGGATATGCTGGACAAAAAAGATGAGTGGCAGCAAGTCTTTGCAGAGTGAGAAGATGGCGATGATTCAAGACTTGGCACAAACACTGGAATAGTATGTAGCGGGCAGCCTTTCGAAGGGGCTGTCTTTTTTGCTTGGGAAAGTTGGAATATCGACAGAAGAAAGGAAATATCAGCGGAAGAGAGAGAATATCGACAGAACAGGGATTATATCTGCAGAAGAAAGGAAATATCGACAGAAGAGAAAGAATATCAGCAGAACAGATGTTATATCCACGGAAGAAAAGAATTATCGACAGATGGACTGTTCTGAATACCTTTTTCGTTTTTTCTGTTATAATATATGCTGAAATGAAACAAAACGACTGGAGGAATGAGTCTGATGAGTAAGAAGGCATTGCAATACTTGTCCGAAAACCGCGAACAGCTGCTGGAAAAGTTAAATACATTTTTATCAATTCCAAGTGTCAGCACGGACAGTGTACATAAACAAGATATTAAGGCTGCTGTTGATTATCTGGAATCCTATTTGAATGATATCGGTTTTGACTTGGTAGAGCAGCAGGATACTGGCGGGCATCCGCTCATTTTTGCTGAGTATAACCAAGCTGGGCCGGATGCACCGACAGCTTTGTTTTACGGACATTACGATGTACAGCCGGTTGATCCAATCGATCAGTGGAAGAGTGACCCGTTTCAGCCGGAAATCAGGGATGGCCGTTTATATGCACGCGGTTCGAGTGACGACAAAGGGCAAGTGTTCATGCACCTGGCTGTTTTTGAAGCATATATGAAAACAGAAGGGAAACTGCCGATAAATGTTAAAGTATGTATTGAAGGCGAAGAGGAAATCGGCAGTGAAAATCTTTACAAAGTGCTGCATGATAAAAAAGAACAATTCGATGCTGACTTTGCCGTCATTTCAGACTCAGGAATGGTTGCCGAAAATCAGCCAACTATTTTATACGGGCTGAAAGGATTCACAGGCATCGAAATCAATGTAACGGGCCCTGATCATGACCTCCATTCAGGCATGTACGGCGGGGCAGTCCGGAATCCGATTATGGCGTTAACCCATATTTTGGCATCGATGAAAAATGAAGATGAAGTTGTGACGGTTGACGGGTTCTATGATGGTGTTGAGCCACTCTCTGAAAACGAGCGGAAATTGATTAGCAATGTGCAGGGTGAAAACTATGAGGAATCAACCGGTGTTAAAGAAACGGTATCTGAGAAGGGCTACACCGCTAAAGAACATACAATGGGACGGCCGACATTCGAAATAAATGGGATGTATGGCGGTTACCAAGGCGAGGGTACAAAAACAATTATTCCATCAACGGCAACAGCCAAAATCACATGCCGTCTTGTGCCTGGCCAGAATCCCGAAACCATTCAGGAACTTCTGGAAAAACATATTAATCAAGCTACCCCATCCGGCGTTACGGTTGATGTGAAGAAAGAAAAATTGTCCTCTAAAGCATATAGGGTGGAACCGGATAATCCGCTTATCAGAAAAGCTGCTGAAAGCTATACAAAAGCATTTGGCAAGGAAACTGTATACGTGCGCATGGGTGGCTCAATCCCGGTTGTTGAGTGGATCGAGGATATATATAATATTCCAATCGTGCTGCTAGGGTTTGGCACGCCCGACGACCGTCTCCACTCACCAAATGAAAGTTTTCCATTGGACAGCTTTGACAAAGGAATGGAGACACTGGTTTATTATTGGGCTGACATTAAATAATGGAAATCGCGCAGATTTATACGTGAAGCCGAAAATTCGAATGAAATTGATCAGAACATACAAGGAGATATGGAACAAATGCGGAAACATAAATATTTATTATGGTTATTTATTGCTTTAATGATCATTTTAATGGCGTGTGACCAGCAACCGTCTCATTCCAAAGCGAATCCCGGTAAACAGACGGATCTGAGTGAGAAAGAAACACCGAACTTTGCGGAATCAAATCCGTTGCTGATGGCGGACACCTCTTCTATGCAGCCATTTGCCGAAAATACACCGGAAAGTCAAGAGCCACTGGACGTTCCGCTGATCAATCAAATGGATCATCCAAGGCTTTACAATGGCTGTGAGGTTTCCAGTCTGGCTATGATACTGAATTATCATGGATATGACACAACGAAGAATGAAGTGGCTGACAAAGTGCCTGATGTCCCGTTAACTTATGACAATGGCCAGAAAGGGAACCCGAATGAAGGGTTTGTCGGAGATATGGCGGATGGACCGGGGCTTAGTGTGTATCATGGCCCTGTACATGACGTTGCAAAGCAATATGTCGGGAATAATGCTGTTGATTTAACCGGCAAACCAATTGATGCATTATATCAATTTATTGCACAAGGTATGCCGGTATGGGTGATTACGACGGTTAATTTTGTTCCGGTGAATGATTTTGAAACGTGGAATACCCCAACGGGAACAGTGGATATTACCTTCAGTGTGCATAGCGTAGTTGTCACTGGGTATGACAATGAACATGTCTATATTAACAATCCTTACGGGCAGAAGAATCAGAAGGTGAATAAAGTAGATTTTGAAGCGGCCTGGGAACAGATGGGGAGCCAGGCGATTGTCATCACGGAATGACACTGTTTTTGTTTGTCTGAATGCGGGTATTGTAAGACCATATATGGTGAAACGAGGGATTAATTTATGAGACATGCAGTTGTTACAGGTGTATCGAAAGGGTTAGGGGAGTCAATTGCCAAACTTTTAATGGAATCAGGCATTCACGTGACGGGAATATCCCGCAGCATGAATAATAAACTTACTGAATTAGCATCAGCAAACAATGTTGCCTATCAGCATTTTTCCTGTGACTTAGGTGATATGGAGGAAACGGAAAAAACCTTTCAGCAAATCAGTGAAGACATATTTTCACAGGAACCTGATACGGTTTATCTGGTTAATAATGCGGGAGTGCTGGAGCCGATTGATAAATCCATGAATACGGAAAGTGCTGATGTAGCACATCACATCCAGGTGAATACGACGACCCCAATCATACTGACGAATTTATTTCTGAAAAAAGCTGCTGAACGGGATGTCCGGTTTATCAGCACTGCTGTTACTTCAGGAGCGGCGGAAAGACCTGTTTACGGCTGGAGTGCCTATTGCTCATCGAAGGCAAGTATTAATATGTTTACAAGAACAGCGGCACTGGAACAAGATGAGTTAAAAACCCAAAGCAAAGTGATCGCGTTCAGCCCGGGGATTATGGATACAGACATGCAGGAAAGAATTCGCCAGAGTGATAAGGATGCATTTATCGAAGTTGATCAATTCCGAGGGTATAAGCAAAATAACCAGCTGAAGGATACAGATACAGTCGGCGGTGTTTTGGTGGATATTTTGACTGACGAGACAAGTGTTGTAAATGGAAAAATATATTCCGTTACCGAATATCTCTAAAAGTATGTGTTTAAAATTTGATTAAGCTATAAAACAGCTTGTTGATATATTGTTACCGGGGATAAAATTATAATGCAGGGGGAGCTGTTCTCCTGCATTTTCTAATGTTAAAATGCACAAATTACCTGTTCAACTATCATTGCAGTGGAGAAATGTACTCCATTGAATGAAGTTTCACTTTTCCCCGCTTCTAATGGTACAATTATTAAAGTGTTGCAAAAGATTTTGCAGGAAAGGACGAACGGTATGATAACACGGAAGAGCAAACGGGAAATTGAAAAGATGCAGGCGGCAGGTGATGTGCTTGTCAAATGCCATAAGGAAATAGCTAAAATGATTAAACCGGGAATTACAACGATGGAAATCGATTCGTTTGTGGAAAAGTTTTTGGCTGGGCACGGGGCAACACCGGAACAAAAAGGGTTCAGCGGGTATCCATATGCAACATGTGCCTCGATTAACGATGAAATCTGCCACGGTTTTCCACGGGAAGAAGAGCTTGTCGATGGCGATATTGTCACGATCGATATGGTCGTTAACCTGAATGGCGGCCTGGCAGATTCAGCGTGGACCTATAAGGTTGGATCACTTGATGAAAAAGGTGAAAAGCTTCTGAAGGTCACAAAAACATCGCTATACAAAGGGATTGAACAGGCACGTCCCGGCAACCGGATTGGTGATATCGGGCATGCGATTCAAACTTATGCTGAGGGTGAAGGGTTTTCGGTCGTACGTGATTTTACCGGTCACGGCATTGGACCTACATTGCACGAGGAACCGCACATCCCGCACTTTGGTCTGCCCAACAAAGGAACACGGCTGAAAGAAGGCATGGTTATTACGATCGAACCAATGATCAATGAAGGCAGCTGGCAGAGCAAAATGGATTCCAATAACTGGACTGCGCGTACAGTCGACCAAGGACGTTCCGCGCAATATGAACATACAGTTGTTATTACAAAAGACGGTCCGATGCTGACAACCGATCAGGATAAATAATATTAAGAAACTAAGAGTTTGCCGTTCAAGGCGTGTGAAGTGCATTTTGCGAAGGGAGAGCTGTTTATGCGGATTGTTTCGATTTGTCCCAGCAATACGGAACTTGTGGCGTATCTTGGCAGGACAGACTTGCTTGCAGGTGTTGACAATTTCTCCGATTGGCCTCCGGAAGTAATGCAGCTGCCGAAAGTTGGCCGGGATCTGTCGATTGATATGGATAAAGTGGAAGCATTAAATCCTGATTTGGTGCTGGCCTCGCTGAGTGTCCCAGGTATGGAACAGAATATTGAAGCACTTGATGAACGAAAGCTGCCTTATATCATATTGAATCCCAATTCATTGAAAGAAATTGCAGATGATATTGAGACGGTGGGCAATGCGCTGGGTGAGAAGCGGCTTGGCGTGGAAAAGGCGGCTGCTTTTCGTGAAGAGGTAGAACAGTTCCGTGAGCAGGCATCGGAAAAAGAACATAAACCTTCTTTATACTGGGAGTGGTGGCCAAAGCCTGTTTTCACCCCGGGGAATGTCAACTGGCTAACGGAAATCAGCCGTTTGGCAGGTGCCAGAAATATTTTTGACAGCGAAGAGGAAGCGAGTGTCCAGACAGACTGGGCAGATGTTAAACAGCGTGAACCCGACCATATTTGCATGGTGTGGGTAGGCGTAAAGGAATCCAAAATGCGTCCTGAGCTTGTTCGCAGGAGACCAGGATGGGATGAGATGCAGGCTGTCCGGGAAAATAACATTCATGTTCTCGAAGAATCACTTTTTTGCCGGCCGTCACCAAGACTTCTTGAAGGATTGCGTAAATTAACGGAAATATTGGAATGAACAATCCCCCTCTTTGATTGGAAGGGGGATTTTTATTGACTCGGCTGGGAGCAAAACTTCAGCTCGAAAATGAAATCTTCTTCTCGAGAAGGAAAACTTCTGCCGGAGAGTGTAAACTTCAGCCCGAAAATGAAATCTTCTTCCCGAGAAGGAAAACTTCTGCCGGAGAGTGTAAACTTCAGCTCGAAAATGAAATCTTCTTCTCGAGAAGGAAAACTTCTGCCGGAGAATGAGAACTTCTCCGGGAAGATGAAGCTCAATTTGATGTCAGTCTGATTATCTTTTCAATGTACGTCCGCCAAATAGTATAGTGATAATCGGGCTAAGCAGACAGAAAAATGCAAACGGCAAATAGGTCAGTACAGGGACACCAAGAACATCGGCGATGAATACACCACAGACACTCCAGGGCACGAGTGGGTTAATGACAGTTCCGGCGTCTTCAAGTGTCCGGGAAAGCACCTTGTTGGATAACCCTGCCTGCTGATAAACACCTTTAAACGTTTCGCCTGTCAACATAACGGAAAGGTACTGTTCACCGATCAGCACATTCACACCTAGTGCTGTCGCAGCGGTTGATGCGATAATTGCACGTACCTTTCGCAGCTTTTCTTGAAATGATGACAAAATAGCCGGAATGATACCCGTGACAAATAGTAATCCGCCGAATCCGAGCGCCAGAATGACAAGGGAGATCGTAAACAGCATGCTGTTGATGCCGCCTTTTGTTAATAAATTGTCAACCGGGTCAAAACCGGTTGATCCTGTATAGCCATTGAACCAAATCCCCCATATATCAGACCATGAAAGCCCGCTCGTTATCCTGGCAAGCAGCGTTGCAATCACGCTGCTGACAGCCAGTGAAATGAAAGCCGGGATTCTTAAAAGCGTTGCCAATACAAGAATAATGAGCGGTATCCATGATGTCCAGTACATTAGTCCTGTTCCTTCAAGGCTGGTCATGTACGATTCAAGATTTTCAACACTAATGGCTTCGTTCGGTGACAGAAGCGCAAATAAAATAAATGATACCAAAAATGCCGGGATAGTCGTCAGACTCATATGTTTGATGTGGTCAAATAAGTCCACTTTGACAATGGTGGAAGCCAGATTGGTTGTGTCCGACAACGGCGACATTTTGTCACCGAAGAACGCCCCAGAAACGATCGCTCCCGCTGTAATCGCCAGTGATGCATCCATGGCACTCCCCATACCGATAAAAGCAACTCCGATTGTTGCAGTGGTTGTCAGCGAACTGCCAAGTGAGACCCCGATAATCGCCGTAACGGCAAATACAATCGCATAGAACCAAGCTCCGCCGATAAACGTAAATCCGGTACTGATTAAGACTGGGATTGTCCCGCTGATCATCCAGCTGCTGATTAAAACCCCTATCAACAGAAATACGAAAATGGCAGCCATACCGGACTTGGCGCCTTCAATCATTCCCGCTTCAAGGTCTTTGAACGATATTTTTCGAATGAGTCCATACATAACGGTAAGGAGTAAAGCAATCAGGATAGGAATGTGCGGTGACGTTCCCAGACCGATCAGAAAATAGCTGATAAGTGCAATGGTTAATATGAAAAATAAAATCGATTCACTAAGTGCCGGATTATATTTTGGCTGGACCGTAAACATTTTGAACGCCTCCCCTTTTAATCAAAATAAAAAAGCCTCATCCTCATAGGGACGAAGCTTATTCTCCGCGTTACCACCCTGATTGATGAGTTATTGAACGAAATTACTGCCGGAGACGTGTTCCAATCCGATACAGTCATTTTCGACCAAAACGCATCCACTCAAAAAAATATCCGATAAGAATGAATGTGTAATTCGAATTTTCCCTGCCAGGGGTTTCACCGGTTCCCCCGTCTCTGGTTGCTGCCCGGAAAAAATCTACTTTGCATCCACGGATTCTATTATACATCTAAAATATTACTAATGACTATACAAGGTATGCTTATGATTTGTCAATGTGAATTCAATTACTTTTTCTTTACGGTGAAATAAGATATAATAATTCTAATTTTATTGTTGGGGGAGGGGACAAGAGTGGATACAGATATATTAAATAAACAAAAAACACCCCCGGCACTTCATATGGTCCGGAAGGGAATGACAGTGGGATTCCCGATCATGCTCGGTTATCTGCCGATCGCCATTACATACGGTGTCCTTGCAAAACAGGCCGGAATGACATTGACTGAATTAACATTAATGAGTGTAATGGTATTTGCAGGCGCCAGCCAATTTATGGGTGCGAATATGATTGCAGTTGGTGCCGGAGCGTTGGAAATTGTGGTTGCAACGTTTGTCCTTAATTTTCGGCAATTTGTGATGAGTTTATCATTCATGAACCGTCTGAGAAATCTTAGCCTGAAATGGAAGGCACCTTTATCACTTGGGTTGACAGATGAAACATTTGCCATGTCATCTATACATACACATGAAGCGAAAATGGAAAAAGGTGCTTATTTTTATGCTGCCTTGATTTTAACAGCTTATTTTTCGTGGATTATGGGTTCTTTTCTCGGAGGAATTTTAGGCGAAGTCATCCCTGAACAATTAAGTCAAAGCATGGGAATAGCATTGTACGCTATGTTTATCGGCCTACTTATTCCATCAGTGAAAAAAGAATGGCGGGCCGGTCTTGTAGCGGTTATCGCCATGCTGATTAACGTTATCTGCAGTCAATTTATGAGTGAAGGCTGGTCAATCGTATTTGGAACGGTGCTGGGCGGCTTAAGCGGCGTATTTTTACTGAAGGGGGATTCGTCATGATTTTAGTTATTATTATCGGCATGGCACTTGTAACCATGATTCCAAGGGTCATCCCGGCATTCATCGTGGATAAACTGCAATTTCATGACTGGGTGAACCGCTGGCTGAATGCCATTCCATTTGCTGCGCTGGGGGCGCTTATATTCCCCGGTATTCTTGCTGTGATACCTGAACAACCCCTAATAGGGCTCATTGGCGGAATCGTTGCTGTGGCTCTGGCATATTTTGGTCTGAATGTCATTTTAGTGGTCATCGGCGCGATATTGACAGTGTTTCTGATGACGATGTAAACAAGTTATTTATAAACACAATTAAAGTAGTTGAGACAAAAGTCTTATTACTAAAGAATAAACCGAACTACTAGAAATTATAGTTGGTGCACTTGCCTCGCTCCGGAAATATACTGCGCTTTCCGCGGGCGGTTGGTGAGCCACTTCCGGTTTCGCGCCCATGTACTGAACCACGTGCCCATGTTTGGGATTTCGCGCCATGTACTGAATCACGCGCCCATTATTTGAGATTTCCTGTCCATATCCTGATTCTCCCACCTATGCTTGCACTTTCTGGGCAAGAGTTTTCGCCCAAGCTAAAGCCGCTGACCTGCGCCAAGTTGGACAAGTTCATGTTTCGCGGTTCAACAAACGTGAATGCCGCAAGTTTTATTCGTAAGGTTCTATATGAATATGGGCATAAGTGATGTTATGTTTTTCCCGAAGAAATTTCTCTATTTTTTCCGTTATGGCATGGCTTTCTTTTACGTTTAAATTCGGATTAACGAGAATCGTAACATCAATAAATGTCTGGTTTCCATGGACCCTTCCTTTGACATCCACCACTTTTTTGACTTCACGAACCTTTGCAATGCTCGTCTTTATTTTCTTGATTTGTTTTTCATCAAATCCGTCTGTCAGTGTATGTGTTGCCTCACTGAAGATATTCCATGCTGTTTTACAGATGATGATCCCAACGATCAGCCCAGCCAGCGGATCGAGCCAATAAAGGCCGAATTGTGCACCGATAATCCCTGCAAAAGCACCGATACTGACCAAAGCATCTGAACGGTTATCCTGAGCGGCGGCATTAAGGGAACTGCTGCCTATTTTTTTGGAAAGCCTTGCATTATAACCATATACAACAAACATAACGGCCGCTCCACCAAGGGCAGTCCACGCTGTGAGCATGCCGGGCCGGGCAGTTTCGTCTGCAAACAGCTGGCCGAACGTGCCAATAATAACTTGGATGCCAACTGTTACAATTACAAAAGCTGCAAACATTGAAGCGACGGTTTCTGCCCGGTAATGACCATAGTGATGATCTTCATCAGGCGGTTTCCGTGAAATTTTAAGCCCTATCAACACAGCGATTGAAGCGACAATGTCTGTCGTATTGTTCAAACCATCTGCATGCAACGCTTCGGAATTCCAGATTGACGCAACAATCAGTTTGGCTGTCGCTAACACCACATAAGCATAAATGCTAAGCCAGGCCCCTTTTTCGCCTTTCTTCAATTTATCCGCCTGATCCATGGAAATGCCTCCATTATTGTTGAGCTGACTGTCAGTTCCCTTTATAACTATAACAGTCTAACAAAGTTCTATATGGTGAGTCCAGAGAAACTTTAAAGGAGCAGGCTATACATTTTGATATTGTGGAAGTAAGTTTCTCCAGGTCAAAATATCATAAAGAATAAATCCCGTTCTCAAGTAAATAGTAAATTTAGTGTGATTATAAATAAGAAGGAGAAATATTATGAAGCAGCAACTCACGGAACAGGAAAAACGCTGGGCAGTTTTATCTTTGGCATCGATTCCGCTGATTATGACACTGGGGAATTCAATGCTCATTCCGATCTTGCCGGTTATGGAACAGGAATTGGGCATTTCAAAACTGCAATCCAGCTATATTATTACGTCATATTCGGTTGTAGCTATTTTTCTAATTCCTGTCGCCGGGTTTTTATCAGACCAGTATGGGAGGAAAAAGGTCATTATTCCGGCGCTAATCATTACCGGTTTGGGCGGGTTAGTTGCCGGCTTGGCGTCTCAGATGATGGATGATCCTTTTTTGGTTATTTTGGGCGGAAGAATAGTGCAGGGGATTGGTTCATCAGGAGCGTTTCCGATTGTGCTGCCGCTTGTTGGCGATATGTTTAAAGACGATAAGGAAGCAAGCACAACTCTTGGCATCATCGAAACATCCAATACGGTCGGGAAAGTGCTTAGCCCGATACTTGGAGCCGTGCTTGCCGCTTTAATCTGGTATATACCTTTTTACTCAATTCCGTTGTTTTGTGCTGCATCAGCCTTTATGGTTGCCTTTATGATTAAAAATAAAGGGGGGGAGGAAAAACAAACAAAGTTTAAAGAATACCTCGACTTTGCAAAAGATATACTGAAAGAGCACGGAAGATGGCTATTTGCCGTTTTTATGATTGGTGCGATATTAATGTTTATTTTATTTGGTTTTCTGTTTTATTTGTCGAGTATCCTTGAAGAAAAGTACGATTACGAAGGGGTATGGAAAGGGATAATGCTTGCTGTGCCACTATTGGCATTATCGATTGCTTCGTTTATAACCGGGCGAAAAATAAAGGATAACTTAAATGTCATGAAGTGGGTCACCTTCATTGGAATTATTCTTACCGGGGCTTCGGTCGCTGTTATTCCGTTTACGGATCGGCCTTTTTATCTCTTGACTATATTTCTTATTTGCGGAACCGGGATCGGCATGGCGCTTCCGTGTTTGGATGCTCTGATTACAGAAAGCCTGGAGAAGAGTGTGCGCGGCGTAATCACATCAATATACACTGCCATGCGTTTTATCGGCGTTGCAGCAGGACCGCCGGTGATTGCAATTATGATGAAAGGCAATATCAGCTGGATCGCAAGTCTCCTGGCTGTTTTTGCGCTGATTGCGGGGTTTCTGGGCTATCGGAACATTAAACCTTAAAGGGACCCCTTTTAAAAATTTTAATTATCCGAAATCTTTTACTTGCAAATATTTAAATTATTTAGGATAATGGAAAAAAGGAACAAGGGGGTATGTTCCATGAATCAGCAAAAAATGACTTATCAACTTTATCGTTACGCAGGAAAAGCAATGAAAGCCAAACGGGATGTTCCGTTTGAATTGAAGCTATCGGCGCAATTAGTGTTGGATGAGATGTGTTTTAGCTGGAATAAACAGAAATTGGAATCTGCTATCAATCATGCCATTGATACGGGGGATAGGGAAAAGTTTGTCCAGTTATCCAAGGAATACAGACATTATATATGGGAATAATCCAGGTTCAAAAAAATGCCTTGCCTGTATCGGGCAGGGCTTTTTTTGATGTGGAATCTTCTTAAAATTTTACCGGTTTTTAGTCCTGTTGCCGGGTTAATCTGGTATGCTGAAAGGAAGGGGGGGAGGAGAAGTCATGAAAGGTAAAACGACTAAAAGCTGGATGTTATATGACTTTGGGAATTCGGCGTTTGCTACAACCATAATGGCAGCGGTTCTTCCGGTTTTTTATTATGATGTGGCTGCTATCGGACTGGAAGAAAACCTGGCAGAAAGTTTTTGGGGGTACTCCCAGTCAATTGCAGTCTTAATCGTTGCTATTTTAGCGCCGGTATTGGGAGCTATCAGTGACTATTCTGCAGCTAAAAGGAAATTTTTGCGTTTTTTTGCCTATATGGGGATGATTGCCAGTATCCTGCTTGCATTTGTCGGTGAAGGGGAATACATATTTGCTTCCGTTTTATTAATTATCGGAAACATTGGTTTTTCGGGCGCGAACGTATTTTATGATGCCTTTTTGCCGGATATAGCCAAAGATGAAGATGAGATGGATAAATTATCAGCGGGTGGTTTTGCATTTGGCTACATCGGCGGCGGTATTTTACTCGCTATCAATATTGTGATGATAACCAACTATTCACTATTTGGCATACCCGATGCGACAACTGCCAGCCAGCTCTCGTTTGCTTCTGTCGGGATATGGTGGTTCATTTTTTCCATCCCGCTGTTTAAAAATGTTCAGGAGGAAAAACAGGCACGACCAAGACGGGACAAATCATATGTAGCGATCGGCTTTTCACGAGTTGTCACCACGTTTAAGGAAATCAGGCAATTTAAGCACCTGCTAATTTTTCTTATCGCCTTTTGGATGTATAATGATGGTATTTCAACGATTATCAGAATGGCGACTATCTATGGTCGTGGTATTGGCATTGATTCCAACTCACTGATTATAGCGCTGCTGATAACACAATTTGTCGGGATTCCGTTCACATTTATCTTCGGCTGGATCGCGACCAAAATAACAGCAAAACGAGCACTTTTTATAACTTTATATACGTATGTCGGAATTGTCATCCTTGGCTATTTCATGGCATCCGCCCTGCATTTTTATCTGCTCGCCATATGTGTTGGCATGGTCCAGGGCGGGGCACAGTCATTGAGCAGATCCATTTACGGGCGGATGGTTCCGGCAAATAAACAAGCGGAATTCTTTGGGTTTTACGGCATTTCCTCAAAGTTTGCAGCTATTTTCGGACCATTCCTGTTTGGGTTTGTTGGTCAGCTGACGGGATCCAGCAGACTTGGTATTGTCTCATTGCTGATATTTTTTATAGCGGGTATAATTTTATTAAGGTTTGTTAATATCGAGAAAGGCGTTGAGCAGGCAAAGCAATATGCTAAATGACCATTTTTTCAGAAAATCAGAGGATATTAATGGACAGGGGTGATCCATCGTGCGGATTAATAACATTCGAAAGATTCTATATAAAGTTTCTAAAATTCTGGGTGACGTAAATGCCGTCAAAAAAGGGACAGTCGGTAAGCGAATTGGACGCAGAGCTGCCGGTAAAGGAACGGGTAAAATCCTGCGAAAACTGTTTAAGTAAAATCAAGAGTGGAAGTATATAATAGGGGCACGAAATCGTGTCCCTCTAGCTTATGGTGCAAATAATCTTTAATTTTAAAGGCTCTTCGTAAATTCTGTTGATCTTTACCCTCCCAGTTGATATAAACTGCGACACAAACCAGAAGTTAGCGGGAATCTCTAACCGCAGCTGGAATATACTCGCTTTCCGTGGGCTCACCAGACGCCCGCGGAAAGCGGCGTGTATTTCCGGAGCGGTAGAAGACGCACCAACTTATAACTTAAGTTATGTCGCAGTATATGATATATATGTCAAAAGCAATAAACCCATCCGAAAACAGCCGTTTTAAACGATCGGTTCACTGTATTTATTTTCCAGATTTAATTCCAAAGGCTTCCCGGTATCGTACGAAATATTGCCAATCAATTCACTGAGATGCTCTTTACTGGTGTGTTCGCGTGTGTTCCAATAAGCAATAACCTCGGACATGATTTCGATTCCTTCCGTCCAGGCTTGGTTGTACAAGTCGACAAAACTTTTTGTACAAGGTTCATTTGTTGCTGGATGGTACCAGATTGTATGCTCTAAATTTAAATAATCGACACTATCTTTGATCGGCTGGTGTGAATATGGGGAGACTAACTGCTTCAATAATGCATGTTTCCACCCGTATGGATCAGCCAGCAGTTTTAGGGCTAATTTCATGTCCCGGTAAGCTTTTTGAATATAACCATTGGAATCCATGCTGCATTCAGGATAATGGTTATCAATGGTCCTGTGCAGTAAATCCACAATACTTTTATCAAGTTTGGATCCTACATTAATTTCATTTGAGACATTGGCTTTCCATGTTTTTAAATGATGATATTTTTCCATCATCAGTGTATCAATCATCACTTCCAGCTTTTGATGTTTATTCCCTTCATATCCCGCGCGGTAATGTATATACGGATGTGCGTTTCGGTCCAATATGTGATGTGTCACAAATCCGAATATATACGCTTGCGTCTGATCATTTAAATTTTTTCCCTGTTCAATCAAATCAATCAGGAAATCCCCGCATTTTTCCTGGTGCAGTTTCAGCCCCAAGCCGTTTATAGGGTTTTCTCTGATCCATGGCCAAAAATTATGGTAGAAGAAGGGATCCGGTCCCTGTGCCCCCAATTTCATGTATGCTTCATAATGTGAAAATGCAGCCGGATTTTCAATTGAATCCACTACATTTTCACAAAAAAGCATGTGTGTCCAAATATTAGGCATAACGAAAATCCTCCTGCCCATACTTTCTTTTATTCAGTATAAATGAAAAAGATATCAATAAATACTCAAATACTTACTATTTTGTGACATTGAGCGCCACGGATCGCATCTCTTTCTACAAAAGATGCGATAATATAATGTTATAATCACATAAGAACATAGTGCGAAATGGGGGTTGGACGTGGAAAAAATCATGATTGTAGAAGATGATCCGAAAATAGCTGGTTACTTACACGAGTTTATAGAAAAATACGAGTATGATGTTTTGTCCGTTGATGATTTTGAAAATCTGATGGATTCATTTCGTCAGTATCGACCGCATCTGGTGCTGTTGGATATCAACTTGCCGCGTTTTGATGGGTTTTATTGGTGCCGGCAAATTCGTCTTGAATCGATTTGTCCGGTGATCTTTATTTCCGCCCGGACCGGAGAGATGGATCAGGTGATGGCACTGGAAAATGGAGGTGATGATTTTATCACCAAACCGTTCAATCCGGATGTGGTGATGGCCAAAATCCGTAGTCAATTGCGCCGGGCATATGGAGAATATGCTTTGGGCCATCAGGAACGAATTTTGCAGAAAGAGGGACTGAAGTTGTTCCCGGAGCGGCTTGAGCTCAGTTTTGGGATTGACGCGGTTCCTCTTACCAAAAAAGAAACGGATATTATTGAAAGTTTGATGGATAGGCATCCCCGTGTTGCCGGCCGGGAAGACCTATTGGAAAAACTGTGGGATGATCAAATGTATGTAGATGAAAATACGCTTAACGTTAATATAACACGGGTACGCAAGAAGTTTCAGGAGATCGGAATCATCGATGCTATCGAAACAGTACGGGGAGCAGGTTACCGGCTGCATGTGACATGGACTGGAGAAAAAGAGTCATGAAGCTGTTCATTAAGGATCATCAACTATTGATTGGGTTTCAGATTGTGCAGTTTGGTCTAATCTTTCTTATTCTCTGGCTGGATGGCTATCGGAACTTCCTGACGTTGCTCTATGTAATATTTCTGGGGTTCTTTTTATTCATCTGTTATCTCGTGTATTGTTATGTGACGCGCCGGGCTTACTACAAAAGGCTTGAACAGCCGATGGAATCATTTGATGAATCATTGCAGGAAACAGAGCAAATACCGATAGCTGAAGCACTTGACCAATTGCTGAAATCGCAGTACAGACTTTATGAACGTAGAATTGGTGAAACAGAGGCGCAAAAAGAGGAGCATATGCTGTTCATTGATCACTGGGTCCATCAAATGAAAACGCCGCTCTCAGTCATCGAATTGACGGCCCAGGATCTTGATGAACCGGAATCATCGAACATCCGTGAAGAAACCGAGCGTATCAAAACAGGGCTGAACATGGTATTATACATGGCGCGCCTTCGAACCATCGAACAGGATTTTCGGATTAAACCGGTTGAACTGGAAAGCCTTGTTCAGGAAGTCAATCGGGAAAACAAGCGCTTCTTCATACGTAACGAAGTCTATCCAATACTGGAAAAAGAACGTGACGGAATCACTGTTGAAACAGATGAGAAATGGCTGGTGTTCATCATGACACAACTCATTCAAAATGCGGTGAAATATTCGGCAGGTATAAGCGGTCAAATGGTCATTTCATTGTATGAACGTAACGGATCAGCCATTTTTGAAGTGACGGATTCTGGTGTCGGAATCCCTGAAGAAGACCGAAATCGGATTTTTAATGCCTTTTATACCGGGGAAAATGGGCGCAAGTATAGGGAATCAACTGGTATGGGGCTATTTCTCGTCAAAGAAGTAGCTGATTATTTGGGGCACGGAATTGATATGGAAAGCACTGTCGGTAAAGGGACAACATTTCGTATTCTGTTTTCACCGGCCCAAAACATTACAACAATGTAAGAAAAATGAAAGAGGAATCGATCGTCCGCCAAGGCGAAGAGGCGGTACACTATGAATAGAATTTATGTTTAGAGTGTCATTTGAAAGGGGTAGAAACATGCTTAAAGTAAAGAATGTGAGCAAAGTGTACGAAGGGAAAGTCGCCTATCGCGCCTTGTCAGATATTGATGTTGACATTGAAAAGGGAGAATTTGTTGCTATCATGGGGCCATCTGGAAGTGGAAAAACAACACTTCTTAACATGGTTGCCACCATCGATGAACCGACGACCGGTGAAGTTCTGATTGAGGAAAAAAGTCCGCATGTCCTGGGTAGGAATGATCTGGCCAAGTTTCGCCGCCGGGAATTGGGGTTTGTTTTTCAGGAGTTCAATCTGCTGCACACATTGACGGTGGAGGAAAATATGGTTCTTCCATTGACATTGGACGGTAAACGCGTGAAGGAGATGGAACAGAAAGCAAGCGCCATTGCCGAAAAACTGGGAATTTCCGGTATCATGAGCAAACGAGTCCATGAGATTTCCGGTGGACAGGCACAGCGGGCAGCGATTGCCAGGGCGATGATCCATCAGCCAAAACTGCTCCTGGCCGACGAGCCGACAGGAAATCTTGATTCGAAATCATCCAAAGATGTCATGGGTATGCTTGAAACACTTAATAAAAAAGAAAATACTACGATGATGCTTGTTACGCATGATCCGCAGGCGGCAAGTTATGCAGACCGTGTTGTTTTCATCCGTGACGGCAAGTTTTATTCTGAAATTCATCGCGGAAAAAGCCGCCAGACGTTTTTCCAAAGTATCATAGACACGCTGTCCTTGATGGGAGGGGATGACAGTGACTTTTCGTCAGTTCGCAATTAATAATGTCATCCGCAACAAACGTTTATATGCTGCATACTTTTTGAGCAGTCTGTTTACGGTGATGGTATTTTTTACCTTTGCCATTTTTGCCTTTCATCCTGCTTTCTTTCAAGGAGCGGTAAGAGGAGAAGTATTGTATGGCATGGCTGTTGCCGGTGGAATTATCTATGTATTTTCGTTTTTCTTTGTGTTGTATTCGATGAGTTCATTTTTACAATCGCGCAAGAAGGAATTTGGCCTGTTGATGATGCAGGGAATGTCCACAAGGCAAATCCGGATGATGGTTTTTATGGAAAATATGTTAATCGGCTTTTTTGCGACATTAAGCGGCATTTTGCTGGGCATGGTGTTTGCCAAGGCAATTCTCTTAATTGCTGAGAATGTTCTGGTGATTGATGAAGCACTGAATTTTTATTTTCCTCTATGGGCTATTCTAGTAACATTTGTGTCATTTATTGTGCTCTTTTTGCTCATATCTCTGTTCGTGTCGTTCATTCTCAGGACCCGCAAATTGGTTGACTTGATCAAAGCGGACAAACAGTCAAAAGGCGAACCGAAAGCATCAATCATTTTGTCACTCATTGCAGCAGTGCTTCTTGTTGTTGGCTATGGTACAGCATTGTATGTAAAAGGTCAGCTAGTAGTCATGGCCATGCTTCCGGTCATCATTGTGGTAACAATTGGGACGTATTTATTGTTCACCCAATTGAGTGTTTATTTGATCAGGCGGTTGAAAGGCAACAGGCGTATCTTTTGGCGGAAAACGAATATGGTGCTTTTCTCGGATTTATCATTTCGAATGAAGGATAATGCCCGTACATTTTTCATGGTAGCAATCATTTCCACCGTTGCTTTTAGTGCGATTGGGTCGCTATATGGGTTTCAATCTTACTTGACGGGCGGAATGAAAGAAGCGAATCCATTTTCATTTATGTATACTTCATCAGATAATGAGGAAAATGATATGCAAGAAGCTGTTCATGTCATTGAGGAGACAATAGATGAGCATGACATAAAGGCAAAGTCAGGCAAGATTGATATGACTTATTACAGTCGAAATGATAGCGAAGTGCTGATAACCAGTGAATCCAACTATAATCGTTTTGCAGAAATGCTCGGCGAGAGAAAGGTGAATGTAAGTAACGATGAAGCAATCGTCATAGGAGACAGCAATAGAGTGCTGGCACCCAGCGATGAAAAGGACAGGTTAATGGATAATCCTGTTAAATTGGCGGATGGCACAGTCATAAAGCCTGATCGGTTACTGGAATCATCGCATGTTTTACCAGAGATGTATTCATACTATATTGTCAGTGATGCGGCGTATCAAAGGCTGCCGCAGCCGGATACTGTGGAGACATCGACTGCCTGGATGGCGGATAAAGGCCAGAAAGACAAAATTATTCAGGCAGGTGAAGCGATATTCAATAAAATTGGCGGCTATAACTTTGTGGCCGTTGATTATACCCTTTATCAAATCAATAAAGTTTACGGCCCAATTCTGTTTATCGGTTTATTCATCGGTATTGTGTTTTTTGTATCGGCTGGAAGCTTCCTGTACTTCCGGTTGTATTCGGATCTTGATCAGGACAAAGATAAATTCAAATCGATTGCCAAAATGGGTTTGACTGATAAGGAACTGAAGAAAATCATCAACAGGCAGACAGCACTCCTGTTTTTTTCACCGATTGTTGTTGCTTTGATTCATGGAGCTGTTGCCTTAACTGCTCTGTCGCATTTATTTGATTATAACCTTACAGGCGAAGCGGCATCGGTCCTTGGCACATTTGCTGTGATTCAGATTGTTTATTTCGGGATTGTCAGGTATTTCTATACAAAGCAGATTAAGCGCGCAGTTTATTATTGAATGTTGTTTTGACACAATGCCATAAACTGCGGTATAAAGACATAAAGGTTGAGTGGAGTAACACCGCTTCGGAAATACACTTCGCTTTCCGCGGCCGGCTGGTGAGCCCGCGGAAAGCGAGTATATTCCAGCTGCGTCGGTTAGAGATACTCAATAAATCCCTGGTTTATGTCGCAGTTTATCTCAACTAAAACCTCACCCCGCACTTTGTGACAACATCCAACATTTCCGTTAACACCCGCTGCCATTCTTTTGTTACAATAAAATAAGTTATATCATCTTTTTACATAAGGGAGGCAGTAAATATGGATTACCGGATTGAAAAGGATACGCTGGGAGAGATGAAAGTACCGGCAGATAAATATTGGGGAGCCCAGACACAGCGAAGCAAGCAAAACTTTCCGATCAGTGTCGAAAAAATGCCGCATGAGGTGATTCGTGCATTTGCGATACTTAAGAAAAGCGCTGCCAAAGCGAACAACAATCTTGGGTTATTGGATAAACAAAAAGCGGATGCGATTGGTTATGCTGCTGATCAGATTGTGGCCGGGAAACTTGATGACCATTTTCCATTGGTTGTTTGGCAAACCGGGAGCGGCACGCAATCCAATATGAACGTCAATGAGGTCATCGCGTATGTCGGAACAGAATGGCTGAAAGAGCAGGGGAGCAATGTGACACTTCATCCGAATGATGATGTTAATAAATCCCAAAGTTCCAATGACACCTATCCGGCAGCTATGCATATTGCATTCGTTTTAAAATTGGAGGACTATGTTCTGCCTGCGGTAAAAACACTGAAAGGCACCATGAATGAAAAGATGAAAGCCTTCCAGGAAGTGGTCAAAATTGGCCGTACACACCTGCAGGATGCGACACCTCTGACACTGGGACAGGAAATCAGCGGCTGGCATCGCATGCTGGAAAAATCAGAAGCGATGATTTCTGAAAGTCTTGACTCTGTCAGGGATCTGGCTATTGGCGGCACAGCTGTTGGGACAGGCCTCAATGCGCATCCCGATTTTTCGGAAGCTGTTACGAAAGCGATCATTGAAGAAACCGGGAAAACCTTTAGATCCGCATCGAATAAATTTCATGCATTGACCAGTCATGACGACACCGTTCATGTTCATGGTGCTTTGAAGGGTCTCGCTGCTGATTTGATGAAAATCGCCAACGATGTGCGCTGGCTGGCAAGCGGACCACGCTCAGGCATCGGTGAAATCACCATCCCGGCAAATGAGCCGGGCAGTTCCATCATGCCAGGCAAGGTTAACCCGACACAGCCTGAAGCTGTTACAATGGCGGCTGTACAAGTGATGGGAAATGACGCAGCAATCGGGTTTGCCGCAAGCCAGGGCAATTTTGAGCTGAACGTATTCAAACCGGTTATAGCGTACAACTTCCTGCAATCATGTCAGCTGATGGCAGACTGCATGCTGTCATTTGATGAGCGCTGTGTAAAAGGTCTTGAACCCGAGCTTGAACAAATCGAAAAGTATTTGCGTGATTCTCTGATGCTGGTAACTGCGCTAAATCCGCATATCGGTTATGAGAATGCGGCAAAAATCGCTAAAAAAGCTTTTGCGGACGATACGAACCTTAAAGAGGCTGCTGTTGAGCTTGAATTGCTCACCGAAGAGGAATTCGAAAAATACGTTAATCCGAAAGAAATGACATATCCAAAATAATGCTAAAAAGCTCACTATCATCACGGATAGTGGGCTTTTTAATTGGTAACTATTCTTTTTGCCATGTTTCTTGCACTTCCGCTTTTATAAGCAACAATTACCAGTGATTTTTCATGATAAGTTTTTCGGTTCTGTTAACAATAATGTTTACAGGAGGTGATAAACATGGCTAACAACAATAGCAGAAACTCAAACCAGTTGGTTGTTCCTGGCGCTGAGCAAGCACTGAACCAAATGAAAACTGAAATTGCATCGGAGTTTGGTGTTAACTTGAGTGCTGACACAACTTCCCGCGCAAACGGTTCTGTCGGTGGTGAAATCACAAAGCGTCTGGTTCAATCAGCTCAATCTCAATTCAGTGGACAATAATAATATGGAATGGCTAAGGTAAGGGGTTACGCCTCTTATAAATGCAGAGGGAAGTCCTATAATGGCTTCCCTCTTTTCGTACAATCATATATTGGTATTTTTTACAACAAACGGAAGAATATACATGAGCTTTTGTCAGCGTATGCGTGTTTCAGTTTCTGCGTCAAAGAAAAGTGCTCTGTTCATATCAAAGGCAAGATCTACTTTTTCTCCGCCGATAATATCCGAACGGGAGTCAACCCGTGCAATGAAGTCCTGTCCGTTTAATTTCGAATAAAGATAGGATTCTGCACCCATCAGTTCAGCAACTTCGATAGTGGCGGTGATTTTTGTATCAGGTGTCGCTTCGATGAAGGCCGGCTCATCATGAATGTCTTCCGGACGAATTCCCAAGGCAATCTCTTTGTCGATATAATCCTGTTCACGCAATGTTTTCATTTTGCCTTCAGGTATTTTTATTTTTGCGTCTTCATTTTCAAAATGGCCATCTTTCAATGTGCCAGTCAGAAAGTTCATGGATGGCGAACCGATAAAACCACCAACGAACATGTTCTCAGGCATATCGTACACTTCTTTCGGAGCACCTACCTGCTGGATGATGCCGTCTTTCATGACAACAAGACGTGTCGCCATTGTCATCGCTTCTGTCTGATCGTGCGTTACATAAATGGTTGTTGTCTGCAGCCGTTGATGCAGTTTTTGAATTTCAGCACGCATTTGAACGCGTAATTTTGCATCAAGGTTTGATAATGGTTCGTCCATTAAAAACACTTTCGCATCACGGACAATTGCGCGTCCTAAAGCCACACGCTGCCGCTGCCCGCCAGATAACGCTTTTGGCTTACGATCCAGATAGTTTTCCAGTCCTAAAATATTGGCAGCATTTTTAACACGCTGATCAATTTCATCTTTTTTGAATTTGCGCAGCTTTAATCCAAATGCCATATTATCGTAAACATTCATGTGCGGATACAGTGCATAGTTTTGGAAGACCATCGCAATATCACGGTCTTTTGGAGCAATATCATTCATACGTTTATCATCAATGTATAGATCTCCGCCGGTAATTTCCTCCAGCCCCGCAATCATTCGTAAGGTTGTTGATTTACCACAGCCGGACGGTCCGACAAAGACAATGAATTCCTTGTCTTTAATGTCCAGATTAAAATCATCGACAGCAAGAACATTTTTGTCATAAGTCTTTTGGATTTTTTCCATTTGCATTTCAGCCATTTTACTTTGTCATCCCCCTAAATGTAAGCGTTTTATTCATATGTTCATTCTAGTTGACCGGGAATGGTGACGTAAATGGAAAAAGTGAACAAAGAATAGAGGATCGTTTGTGCATGTTGTCATTTCCTGTGCATGTAACGGTCAGTAACCCGCCAAAAGACGGGGGATAACTGTCCCTAAATGTCCGATTCTGTTCAACTAACATTCAATGGGGAAAAAAGCACCCCCATTGAATGAAGTTTCACTTTACCGCCAGTAGGGCAATATAAACCGAGACTGCCTGGCGGAAATCGCGGATATCAATACCTGTTTGATGCTTGAATTTATCAAGGCGGTATTGGAGGCTGTTGCGGTGCAAATATAATTCTTTGGCTGTGACGGATACATTTAAATTGCAGGCAATGAAGGTTTCAATCGTTTTAAGAAGGTCATTGTCATCTGCAGTATCGGCCAGCACAGAACGAACAAGATCAGTCCGAATGCCGTCACTGGACTGGTCGATAAGGATATAAGGGATAGCTTCTATATAAGTTATAACTGCCTTTTCGGAGTATTTTCGTGCAATGTGAGCCCCTGTAAGCAGCATCTGATAACCTTTTGTCGCTTGATCCAGCGAAGACATAAAAGGTCCGACGAAAAAATGGATGTTCACGGACAGGTCACTCATGAAAACGTCAATAATGGTTTCATATGAAATGGGTTCATCCTGATTTTCCTCAATAATTACTCCCTCATGATCATTTTCCCATAGTACAGGAACCTGTTTTGCGAAAAACTCGTTCACGGCTTCTTTAAATGACGAAGAATCCATTTGATCCCGCTGAAAGGAGAAGTGGATAAAGCGATATGTCATGGAAGTAGAATATGGCGTTTTGTCGCTGTGAATGTATGTATGCCACAATTCTTCTTCAGGTGTCATCTTTGGCACTGAAATGGTATAAGGCACCAGGAAACTGTTTAATAATTGGTTTTCTTTGGCTGTCAGTTCCTGTTTATCGATGCCGATCAGTCTATTTTCTGGAGTCAGGAACCAATGGTATTGCTCTCTTTCATCATCTGTCACATCCTGGTATGAAATAAGTGAAGAAAAAATTTTGCGCAGCTGTTCAATCATCAAAACACCACTTTCCCCGGTCCTTTTTAACATTTTAGCAGTATAAATGCATGCTATAAATGAATTTTGCAGTTTTCGCTCATTAATGAAATGCTATACAGTGGTTCATACGTTTGTTATAGTATGCTTAGACAAAATTGAAGGAGGATCTATCGTGTCTAATATTTATGATAGTGCATATGATTTAGAAAAAGCAATTCGTAACAGCGAAGAATTCACAAAATTAAAGGAAGCCTATGATGCAGTCATGGCTGATGAATCTGCTAAAAAAATGTTCGACAACTTCCGAAATACACAAATGGAACTTCAGGAAAAACAAATGCAGGGCCAGGAGATTTCAGAAGAAGAAGTTGAAGAAGCTCGCAAGGTAGTTGAATTGGTACAGCAGCATGAAGATATTTCTAAATTAATGGAAGAAGAGCAGCGTTTAAATGTTGTTATCAATGATGTCAGCCGTATTATTACAAAACCGCTTGAAGAACTCTACGGCAACCCTGAAGAAGAACCAAATGAATAAATGAACAAGACATTCCGCAGTTATAGTTGCTGCGGGATTTTTTGTGTAAACCAACAATTATTTGCAAAAAGCAGGATTTTTCGAACATCATCACGAATATATTATATATCATACTACATTTTGTAAAAAGAGGTCGATAAGATGAGTACTGTATTATATAAAAGTAAAAATGGCGTGTCGTATGTTTATATGAATCGTCCGGAGCGGTATAATGCCATGAATAAGGAAATGCTGTCAAAGCTGCTGGGTGTTCTGACCGAAGTTGAACAGAATGATGACCGGGTTGTTGTGCTGAGCGGGAAAGGAAAGGCATTTTCCGCAGGTGGTGATATTGGAATGATGGCTGATTTTTCAGATAAAATGTTCTATGATGAAGTCATGCAGACAATTGAAGCGATTACGCTGAAATTATATATGATGCCTAAAATTGTCATTTCAGCCGTGCAGGGGTCTGCTGCCGGGTTAGGATTGAGCCTGGCTTTGACAGCAGATTATGTTGTGGCTCAGCAGGAAGCGAAACTTGGCATGCTGTTTATCGGTATTGGTCTGGTTCCAGATGGCGGGGGCCATTTCTGGCTGCGTGAACGGGCTGGAACCCAGCGTGCGAAACAATTTATTTGGGGAAAGCAGCAAGTTAAGGGGGCAGAGGCGCAGGCAATGGGTCTTGTCGATGTCTTGACCGAAAAAGGCGCTCTGGAACAAGCCGGTGAAATGGCCGCCCAGATACTTGCATCACCAATTGAAGCCATGCTGAAAACGAAAATGATTTATCATCAGAATAACCTTGAAACACTCAAGTATTATCTGAAAGCAGAAGGGGAGGCGCAATGGGAACTCCGCCATACTAGAGACCATCTGGAAGGTGTACAGGCCTTTCAGGAAAAACGCAAGCCTGTTTTTACGGGCGAGTAAGCTGTCCGGACAATACATTGTTATAGCAATTAAAAAGGCGGCATAAGCTTTCGTACATTATGCCACCTTTTGCTGTTTAGATTCGTTTGTATTTGTGAAGGATAAATTTCAGCGGTGAAACAAGATAAGTTTTGCTTCCGGTGATACACAGCGGTGGGTATATTCGCTGTAACCCTCTTCGTCAAGACGGTTACTGCCGATTTCCATTGCTTTTTCGTTGTTGGATGCCTCAAACGTCTCGTTAAGCAATCGCTCCCCGGATTTGTCAAAGACGGTTAGAAAATAAGTTTTCATATGGGCTCCCCCCTTAAATTCCTATTGTTAATTTTAACGTACCACAAAATCAATAAAGAGAGAAGAATTTAATTTTTGGAACCTGGAGCGATTCGGTTCAACTAACATTCAATAGGGAAAAAGCGCCTCACTGAATGAAGTTTCACTTGACTCCGAACGTGCATTCGTTATATGTGTTTGCTACAATAGTGGCAAGAAGGAGGATGACCGTCACCCATGTCAGATATCTCGTTTATCCACGCGGCGGATTTGCATTTGGACAGTCCTTTTAAAGGGCTCTCACATCTCCCTGAACCGATTTTCCAAAAAATGAAAGAATCAACGTTTGAGGCACTTAATTTGCTTGTTGAAAAAGCGATTGATAAACAAGTTGATTTTGTATTGCTTGTCGGGGATCTGTTTGACAATGAAAAACAAAGTCTGAAAGCACAAGTCAAGCTGCGCAATGCATTTGAAGAACTTAAACGCCATGACATCAGTGTTTATTTGTCGTACGGGAACCATGACTTCACCCGGGGCAACAGTCATCCGGTTACATATCCTGATAACGTATTTATTTTCCCGGATGAACATGTGACACATTTTACTTATCAAAAAAATGGGGCAGCAAAAGCGGCCATTTACGGGTTCAGTTATGAGAATCGTTCTGTAACAACAAAAAAGGCTGATGAATATGAAATTGCTTCGAAGGATATTCCTTTTCATATCGCCATGCTTCACGGCAGTTTATACAGCAATACAGACCATGATGTTTATGCACCATTCCGTTTATCGGATTTAACCGATAAGGACTTTGACTACTGGGCACTTGGCCATATCCATCAGCGTGAGGTCGTCAAAGAAGATCCCCCGGTCGTCTATCCCGGCAACATCCAGGGGAGAACCAGTAAAGAAGCCGGGGAAAAAGGCTGTTATCATGTTGAGTTATCCGCCCGGGATGCATCGATGACATTTTTGCCGCTGCAGTCACTGGAATTCAACCATAGAACAGCGGATGTTTCAGGGTGCGGTGAGCTGCATCAGCTGGAATCAGCTATTTTAAAGACAGTGACCGACAGCACCGTCAGCGCCGGTCCGGAATTATTGCAGCTGAATCTGTCAGGCAATCAAGCAAAACTTGAAGAATGGGAAACATCGCTTGATGATGTCATCCAGCTTGTCAATGAAACGGTGATGCATCACAAAGACTGGAAATATATTTACCGTTATTCGATTGAACGGACATTGCCCGCCAATTACGATGAACTGGCAGAGGGGGAACATTTTGCCGGCGAATTACTGCGCCATGCTGACAGCGTATCCATTCAGCCTTATCTGACTGAATTGTATCAGCACAAGCAGGCAAAAAAACACCTCGAAACGATGTCACATGATGAAGAAGATCAAATTAAACAGAAAGCAAAACAATTGCTGGTTCACGAACTGTTAAGCGGCGGGGGTGAGTGACATGCAAATACGGGAGGCAAAAATTCACGGGTTTGGAAAGTGGGTTGACCGCACCATAGATTTTTCGGGCGGGGACTTCCTTTGTATGTACGGCGAAAATGAATCAGGGAAATCAACCATTCAACAATTTATTACCTTTATGCTGTTTGGCCTGCCCCCGAAAAAACGTGCCTATTACCGCCCCAGGACCAGCGGGAAACTGGGCGGCAGGCTAACGATGCATGATCCTGACATAGGGGAGTTTGTCATCGAGCGGTTTGATGAGGTCGAAAATGGCGATGCCACATGCTATACAACGGATGGCAAGTCCCACGGTGAGAACTGGCTGCAGGAACGATTGAAAGGCATGAACCAAGCGACTTACCAGTCAATATTTTCATTCTCGGCAGGTGATCTTCAGTATATAAAGGATATGAAGGAAGGTGAACTCGATGACGTGCTGCTTGGCATCGGTTTAACCGGCTCCAGCAATATTCATACGATTGAAAAACGGCTTGATGCTAAAATTGGGGAATTATTTAAACCTTATGGGAAAAAACCGCAAATGAATCAGCAGCTTGCTTCACTGGATCAACTGTTCACTTCATTAAATGATTACCGAAAAACAGAAACGACGTATAAGACCAAAAAGAATGAGGCGCTTGCTTTGTCAGATGATATCAGACAATTACAGACAAAATTGGAATATCAGAAAAATACGGCTTATCGAATCGAAAAAAAGCAGCAGGCATTGCCGATTTTTAAAGAATATCACCATGAAAATGAACAATTGGCTAATTATCCGGAGCAAATTTCTTTTCCGGAAAATGGCATTGAACGGTTTGAAAAATTGAATGAGCAGCTGCTTCCGCTAAAAAGTGAATTAGCAGTTTTGCAGGATAATGCGCAAACATATTTGAAGAAACGTGATGCCATACGAAATGAGCTGCATCAGGTATCTGTTTTTGAAATGGCTGAAGACGTTATCAACCAAAAGCAGACTTATTTGGAAAAACAAAAGGAACTGAAAAACCTTCAGGAATCAACCCAAAAACTGGCGTTTCAAATCAATAATGAATTGAGGCAGCTCAACAGCAGCCTCAGAAGTGAAGAATTACAAACAATTGATTTGTCTTTTCATGTTGAAAAAACATGGCAGCAGCTGAAAAATGATAAAGAACAGCTGATATTTACACAGAATCATTTGGAAGAAGAACAGCAGCAGCTCACCAAAAAGCGGGACTATTTAAAGGAACAGCAGAACGAGTTGTCTTCGTCTTTACTGGATAAATCAGAGGAGAACAAGCTGAGAGAACAAATCAACAATTACAAGCACCGGGAATACGCGGAGCAGGATTCCAATCAACAGGTCGAAAAATGGGATAGGGTTAAACACCAGACAAACATTCGTAATAAATTTTGGCTGTTTGGAAGTGCTGCTGCGGCTCTGTTTCTGGTCATTATTGCTCTTGTGCAGGTTGATCAATTGTTCTATGGTTTAGCAGGATTGTCTCTGGCAATAGGGATTGCGCAATGGCTGACAGGTAAGCGTTATGTACAGAACATTGATGGCATGATGTCAGCCAGACCGGTCGCGTCAGCTAATATCAGCATTGATGAGCGATTGGAAGCAGAACGGAAAAGGGGCGAAAATGATAACACAAAACGCGAACTGTCCTCCATTAATGGTCAGCTGCGGGCCAATGATATGGAAATCTTAAAATGCGAGGAAAAACAGCACAGTCTTCAAGTAAGGCTCAGCCGTTTAAATGAACAAATCAGCCATCAATATGAGCAGTACCCTTTTTTAAGACAAATTGATATTGCCTATTGGCCGGATTTTTTCCAGTCATTAAAATATGCCTTGAATTTGGAACGTGATAAGGCTGAAAAGGAGAGTCATATTGAAGCGCTGCTGGAGGAAAACAGGCAATTCGCAGAGACCGTCAATAAGTTTTTTCGAGATATGAACTGGGAATGGTCCAATAAATCGATGGAAGACAAACTGTCAGCCATTGAAAGTTTGCTCGATGATTATCGAAATAGAATGACTATGATAACCCAATATGATAACTGGTATGATGAAAACGCCAGGCGCCAGCATCATATGAAACAGAAAATGAAGCCTTATGAACAAGAAAAAGCAAGTTTGCTGAACATTGCCGGAACTGAGACAGAAGAAGCTTTTTTAAAGCAGGGCAAGCGGCTTGAGGAAAAAGAGAAACTGATAGCAAGAATGACTGAGCGGCGCGAACATCTTTCACAAATATTGCAGAAAGAAGAATACGAGATGATGTTGTCCGGTGAGAATATTAAGGGAGAAAAATTAGATTCTGAATATGAGCGGACAGCCACTGATATCAGCCGTTTGGAGCAGGAGATTGAACGAAAACGGCAACAGCGGGCTGATATCGAAGCTGACTTATCACAAATGGAATCATCGGAGTCTTACTCGGATACATTACACCGGTTTACCATTGAACAGGAACAATTGAACAAGCTGGCAGAGGAGTGGGCTGTTTATAAAACAGCAAAGGAAATCCTGGCAGAAACCAAACGCAACTACCGTAATAAATATTTGAGCGACGTCATTGAAAGGGCAACACGCTATTTTCACGTATTGACAGGGGAAGCTTATACGGATATTTATCCGCCAGAGGACAGTTTGCCATTCAGAGTCCAGAGCCGTGACGGTATCCGTTTTAAGGTGGGCGAGTTATCAAAGGGCACTGTTGATCAGTTATACGTCTCGTTAAGGATGGGAATCAGTGAAGTGATGAGTGAAAGACACCGGCTCCCATTTATTATTGATGACGCATTTGTCCACTTTGATTCCAAGCGGACAAAGCGAATTCTCAATCTGTTATCTGAACTCTCGGCTGATCAGCAGATCATTCTGTTCACATGTAAGCAGGATATCCGGGAAACATCAGCGAATGTAACTCTGATTGATCCAGTAAAATCTGTTAGCATTTCATAGATTTTAGTGATAAACTACTTTCAGATAACCTGTCAGTCACAACCTCTTATAATAGCTTCTGGAGGGATTTCTTTGACTAATGATCACAATTATTCAATCGAAGAAGAAAAATATGAAAAAACAATTGAACAATTTATCCAGGTCATCGCCAAGAATATGAGTTTATACGGGATAACCTCTTCAGTAGGCAGGCTGTACGGTGTCCTTTATTTTTCAGATGCCCCGATGACACTGGATGATATGCGTGATGCTTTGGAGATGAGCAAAACCAGCATGTCGACAGGTGTCCGTGCACTATCGGATATGAAAATGGTGGAATCGACTTTCAAACGAGGGATCCGAAAAGATTTATATCAGTCAGAGGAAGACTGGTATAAATCGTTCACCTCATTATTTGCCAATCGCTGGAAGCATCATACCGAAACCAATATTGAAGAGGCGGAGGAGGCCATCTTCGAATTAAACAGAATAGCAGAGAAAACAGCAGATCAACAGCTTAAGGACAAGATAGACCGTGATATTGAAAGGCTCAGGTATGCACAGGATTATTACAGCTGGCTGATGCAGTTCATTCATATGGTTGAATCAGGCAAAATATTTGAATACATACCAAAGAATACGCCAGAAGAAGAAAATAAGTAAATTGAACATTTGGCAGTCTAGAAGGGGGAGGTACGATTGAAAAAGGGGATAGGACATTACAGCATCGGTGACCCATTTGATAGCTTTATTTTAATCAAGTCCGCATCACGGGGGGTCGCCAGTAACGGAAAGCCGTTTTTAACATTAATACTGCGTGATGCAACCGGTGAAATCGAAGCAAAACTCTGGGATATTACAAAAGAGGATGAGGCAGTATTTGTACCTGAACAGATTGTCAAACTCTCCGGCGAAGTCAATCAGTTCAGAGGAAAACCACAGTTAAAAATCTTCACCATCCGGCCTTCTCAGACGACAGATGGGGTACAGGTTTCCGATTTCGTCGAGAAAGCGCCTGTTAATAAAGATACACTTATGGAAAAATTGACAGAAGCCATTTTTGAGATGCAAAATCCGTCACTGCAACGGATTGTACGGGCTTTGATTAAAAAGTATCAGGAGGCGTTGCTGACATACCCTGCAGCAACAAAAAACCATCATGAATATGTGTCAGGACTGGCACATCATATCGTAAGTATGCTTGCACTTGCAAAAGAGCTTCACGTATTATATCCCGAAACGAATAAGGATTTATTGTATGCCGGCGTTATACTGCACGATCTTGGAAAGGTGAAAGAACTTTCGGGCGTGGTGACGACATCGTATACACTTGAAGGGAAGCTGATCGGGCATATTCCAATGATGGTGGAGGAAATTGGAAATACAGCCAAAGAGCTGCAAATTGACGGTGAAGAAGTATTGGTTTTACAGCATTTAATCCTTTCCCATCATGGAAAAGCAGAATGGGGAAGCCCCAAAGCTCCATTGATCAGAGAAGCGGAACTGCTGCATTTAATTGATCTGATTGACGCCCGGATGAATACATTGAATCGTGCGCTGGATAGAGTTAAGCCGGGCGAGTTCACAGAACGCTTATTTGCATTGGATAACCGCGCATTTTACAAACCGCTTTTTGAAGAAAAATAAAGATCGGCTCTTTCAACGGTTATGTTTGGGCCTCTTTCGTCATATACATGAAATAGATTCATGGACAAGGGGGATATAGCATGATTCTTGGAGTGCCTTGGTGGGTATTTATGATGATTCTTTTCATTTTCGTGAGCGGTTTCATGGCCTTTCGGGCAATAAGAGCAGAAAAACAACTTGAACAGCAATATATTGAACAGGAAGGCAAAATTTATATCGATCGGATCGAAGAGGAACGCAGGCAAAACCAGGAACGAAGACAGCCGTCACAATAAAGCGAAACTTCATTCCGTGGGGCGCTTTTCCCCACGGAATGTTAGTTGAGCAGAATCGGGGATTTAAGGTCAATTATCCGCGCCAACTTGCGTGGTAAATTTAACTCTAAAAAAACTGCGGATTCACAAAAAATGTGAATCCGCAGTTTTGTATATCATCCTTGACCTTCTTTGGACTTTTTATCATTTTTACCGGAATCTTGACCATCGCCGGAGCTTTGGTCATTACCTGACTTTTGGCCACTTTGGCTGGAGCCTTGTCCCTGTCCAGGTTTTTGTTGTTTGAATATGTCTTCCAAACCCTCTGCTTTAATGTTGACATCTGAATCCTGAATCATTTTGTTAATTTTCTGCTGCAGTGATTGAACATCAATGTTCTGGTTTATCAGGTTCCGGCGGATTGTTTCCTTATTTTCCTCGAATGAACCGATATCTTTCTCTGTTTCACGCTTGTCGGTGACTTTAATGATGTGAAAACCGTGTTGGGACTCAACCGGATCACTAACTGACCCTACTTCCATGCTATATGCCTTATCTTCAAATTCCGGCACCATATCACCTGCAGAGAAGTAGCCTAAGTCCCCGCCTTTTTTAGCAGATGCATTGTCTTTGGAGTTTTCTTTTGCCAATTTAGCGAAGTCGGTGCCATTTTCAAGTTTTGTTTTAATTTCTTTTGCTTTCTTTTTCTTATCTACCAGAATATGCTTCGCCTGAATTTCAGTTTTCATACGGTCATATCGTTGCTTCAGATCTTCCTCTTTAATGTCCATATCTTCAGATGCTGCTTCAAGCTGCAGCAGGCTGATCCGGATGGTTTCACGGTAGGCTTCCTCGTCCGGGAACCCTTGTTGCTGCAAGAACATTTCAAATTGATCACCTAATTGGTCTTTTGTTTTTTGTACTTCTTTATCGACCTGTTCGTCGGAGACATCATACTTGTCGTTTAGAACTTTTTTGGTAACCAGCTGACGAAGAACCTGTTTGCCCGATTGCGTCTTCATTTCCTGGTAAAATTCTTCTTTTGTAACATCTCCCGCACTTGTTTCGGCCACGGCTTCCGAGTCACTGCCGGAATTACAGGCGGTTAACGTTAAAATACTGGCTGTGAGACCTGCAGCAATTATTGATTTTTTCATTGTAAACACTCCTAGTTTAAATGTCGGTTTTTATTTGCTATTTTATAAATATAACATAAATTTATCCAAAAAAAATATGTCATAATGCCTATACTGTTGCATTTAATACTTTCACATAAGAGGATATGAGCAGTACCAGAATCATGATATTAATAACACGGAACATGGAAGATTGCTTTCTCTCTTTCATTTCCATCTTCGTGCAAAACTGCTGTGTAAGTGAATTGAATATAAAGAGCACAAAAATAGCATAAATAGGAAAAATAAGGAACATCGTCATTGCAAAACCCCCTTAATGCATGTGAAATTTCCCATACTTAATACTGTACCAAAAGATGCTTACCATGAACAGAGTAAAATTCCATTTCCATAACAAAAACGAAACCGGCTAACCAGCCGATTTCGTTTCATTCTTAACAAGAATTGTAATTTCATTATTTCGGTTTTCGACAAATGATTGCTTTGGTGCCTTTGCGATAGAAGAGATATACAGAAAGTCTGTATATGTCATGGCTATATGAGCGGCTGTGAATATGAGAAAATAAACATAGAATTCACTGAACAGATAAGCTGCTGTCATGCCAGGTATTGTAATCAGTATGGTTGGTGCAACTGCAGCTAACAATGAAGCTTTTTTTGTTAACTGTTTTTTTGTATAATAATTGATAATAGGAAACAAAATGGTGTTCCGTTTATAAATTAATCTGGCCCGTTTATTCATCATAATCAATGGTAAAATATGCATGAGCGAGTGTATGACCGGAAGACAACACACCATGATAATTAATGGAAGAATTCCGGATTCATTCATGCTGATTGTTCCGTGTTTAATGGAAAATGGTACATATAAAAAGATAAAAGCCAGCAGGCCAATCAAAAATGACTGCAGATACAACCTGTTTATCCCATACTCTTTATTGAAATTTATGATTTTCCAGCAACTCATTTTTGATCCCTCCTGTGATTTGTATATCTTTAGTCTGGATTTCCTCTAAGCATCATAGTACGTTAGATTATAAAAATCAATAGGTTTTTAATAAAATATATCGCCTTTTTTAAAAAGGATTTGAATGGCGGCATAAAAGGGATTGAATGCATCTGTAATCAATCGGTCTGGGGGTCTTTTTGTTGAAGAATACTGAGAAGAATGAAACAATAAACTTTTATCTTCAACTGTTATCGAGAACAATCGATACGAATCAATATCCATTTACCAGGATGGTTATCGTAAATAATGTTACCAAGGGTGAATTTGCGGATCTTTTAAACTTGCTGGAAAGTCTTCATCATCAGTACCTCATACAAAAAGAGGAAGGATTTTTGGATTTTACTTCCCTTTTAATACAATTTGCCGGAATGCTTAACGCGAAATTGGACCCGAATAAAACCATTTATGCATTAAAAAAAGAAGGATACTATCCTTCTTTAATGGAAGAGTTTATTAATGTGCTGGAAAGATGAATATTGGTGCTTCCGCAGCAGGGAAGGTGCCATGTTATGCGGATTTCCTCAAGTGTTGTGTCTTAGTTATGCTTAAGTTTTTGAAATGAGGAATCAATTTGTTCATGGAAATCAATGATCTCATTTAAACGCTTCACTATCGACGTGGGCTGTTCAGCATCATCATTATTAAGTTCCTGTTCTATTTTCTTAAGGGCATTTTTTTGATGAGTGGAGGCCTCAATCCACTTGTTCACATAATTGCTCATAAACTGTTTGAACAGCTGATTTTTTGCTTCATATAAATCTTTTCGTACGCCTTTTCTCCATACAAGCGTGACAAGTTTGGCATCATACAGACTGCGGATGCTTGTACTCATCGATGTTTTGCTTTTTCCCAGTGCCTCACTCATTTCGTCCAGCGTTTTTGGCTGTTCCTGCAAATATAAATAAACAAACAGTCGTGCTTCCAGCGGGCTTAGCCCAAACAATTCTATTGTTTTAGCAAACTCTAAAATAATGTCATATGCGGCATTTTCTGAAGTTGGATTTTGCATAATATCCTCCTAATGACCTGCTAAATAAAGATTACATCAAAACTATCAGGAATAAAAATATGGAAATGATAAGTAAATCAGAGAAAAGCAAAGCAAATACAAGAATGACCCGGAAAATTTTTATACAGTTTGAACTGTACAAAAAATATGTACAAAATTACCGGTATTTAATATTTGAAATTTAAACATGGTAGTAATATAGTATTAAGAGTGGACGATACGGGGTTAGTTAAATTTAACATTAAACCAAATTTCATGTTTGGGTCTTGTTTTATGAATTTAATCTGATGAAAAAGTTGCAGGACTTTAATCCTCGTTATACAAGCTGGCAAAAAGGAGGAAAAAGCAAACTCAGGCAGGCAGCTCTCATACAGGGGGGGCATCTTGTCATAGTTTCATAGTAAAAATGCTGACAGATAATTCGAACGTGAAAATCAAATCATGTAAACATTTTAGAGGAAAAAATAGAATTCCGAAATTAAGTGAGGTGAGAAAATGAGTAAAATCAAGGTGGATCGATTAACAAAGATTTTTGGCAGGCGCCCGAAACAAGCTGTCAAATACCTTGAAGAAAATAAATCAAAAGATGAAATACTTGAATTGACCGGGATGACAGTGGGCGTTAATCAGGCTTCATTTGATGTTGAAGATGGTGAAGTCTTTGTAATTATGGGGCTTTCCGGCAGTGGTAAATCCACTCTTGTACGAATGCTCAACCGTCTGATTGAACCAACTTCAGGTGCCGTTTGGCTTGATGATGATAACATAACAGAAATGAATAAAGAACAGCTTCGGAATCTTCGCAGAAAAAAGATGAGCATGGTTTTTCAAAACTTTGCACTTCTGCCGCATAAGACAATCCTGAAAAATGCTGAGTATGGCTTAGAAATTCAAGGAATAGACAAGGAAGAAAGGGAAAAAAGAGCGAGTGAAGCTCTGGAATTAGTTGGTCTGGGCGGCTATTTGGATAAGCGTCCGAGCGAACTTTCCGGCGGTATGCAACAGCGTGTCGGACTGGCCCGGGCACTTGCCAACGACCCGGAAATTCTTCTGATGGACGAGGCATTCAGTGCATTGGATCCATTGATTCGCAAAGATATGCAGGATGAATTGATGGACCTGCAGCAGCGGGTACACAAAACAATTATCTTTATTACACACGATTTGGACGAAGCACTAAGAATCGGTGACAGAATCGCTCTGATGAAAGACGGGAGCATCGTACAGGTCGGTACCGCCGAGGAGATTTTAATGGCGCCTGCCAACGACTATGTTGAACGCTTCGTGGAAGACGTTAATCTTGCGAATGTGCTTACAGCCGGTCACGTCATGAAACGGGCTGAAACAGTCGCAGTTGACCGGGGTCCTAATGTTGCCCTGAAGTTAATGAAAAATGACGGGATTTCAACCGTGTATGTGGTCGATAAAAAACAAAAATTGCTCGGCTACGTAACTGCAGATCAGGCCGCAGCAGCTGCAAAAGAGGGTAAAGGGCTGGAGGAGATACTTACATCTGACATTCCAACCGTTCATCCCGAAACGCTGCTGTCGGATTTATTTGAACCAATGTCTGATGACAAAGCACCGCTTTCAGTTGTTGATGATTCGGGCAAACTGGTAGGTATTGTCGTCAGAGGAGCAATTATCGGCGCTCTTGCCGGTGATGATGAAGTTATGAATGGAAACGGGGGTGAAGTAACAGATGGATAATTCAGGAACACTTTTCCCCAAACTTCCATTAGCACAATGGGTGGAATCGTTTGTTGATTTCCTGACTGCTTCTTTTTCGGTCGTTTTTGATACTATCTCATCAGTGATCGCATTTATTACCGAAAATTTTGTGGTGTTATTGGAATTTGTTCCGCCACTGTTGTTGATTGTTTTGATTGCACTCTTAGCGTGGTGGGTTGTGAATTGGAAACTCGGTCTATTTGCGCTTATTGGACTTGGGCTTATTAATAACCTTGGTTATTGGCCGGAAACTCTGGAAACAGTATCGCTGGTCATTATCTCTGTTGTCATTTCAATGATCATCGGTATCCCCATTGGTATCTGGATGTCACAGAAAGGCGCTGTACAAGCAATTGTGACACCAATACTTGACTTTATGCAGACGATGCCGGCCTTTGTTTACTTGATTCCGGCAGTCGTCTTCTTCAGCCTGGGTATGGTACCGGGGGTTGTAGCAACCATCATCTTCTCGATGCCGCCTACCGTCAGGCTGACAAACCTTGGTATCCGGCAGGTGGACGAAGAGCTGATAGAAGCATCCAATGCATTTGGTTCATCGACTGGCCAAAGACTGGGTAAAGTACAGATTCCACTTGCGATGCCTACTATCATGGCAGGTATTAACCAGACCATCATGCTTTCACTATCGATGGTTGTCATTGCCTCAATGGTTGGCGCTCCCGGCCTGGGTACGGTCGTCTACAGAGCTGTGACACAGGTAGCGATTGGACCGGGCTTTGAAGGTGGTTTGTCTCTTGTAATACTTGCGATGCTGCTTGACCGTATTACGCAGGGTGCAAGTAAGGATTAAGCATGTTACCTGGGGATCTGCATCATTTATGATGCGGAAACCCGAAACATATAAAAACATTATTTTAAGGAGGTCAATTTCTTATGTTTAAGAAATTTAGATTTTTAGGCTTAGCTGCGGCACTTGTGCTAGTTATTGCGCTGGCAGCATGCGGCGGCGGAGGCAGCGAAGAGGGGAGTGACAGCGACTCCGGCGACAGCGGCAGCAGTGACGGCGGCGATAGCAGCGGTGTGGAACTTGGTGAATCCGAATTGACTGTCCCTTACGTTTCATGGGCAGGCGCTATTGCTCGTACGCCTTTGGTTAAGCAAGTTCTGGAAGAAGTAGGCTACACTGTGGAAACGAAACAGGTTGATGCTGGTTCAATGTGGACTAGTGTTGCCAATGATGATTCATCATTTATGACAGCTTCATGGCTGCCGGCGACACACCAATCTTATTGGGATCAATACCAAAATGATGTGGAAGAAGTCAGTGTTTTCGTAGATAAAGCACCACTTGGAATGACAGTTCCATCATATATGGATGTTAGTTCCATTGAAGACTTGAAAGGCAATAAGGAATTGGGTGAAGCAACAGATTGGACAATTACCGGTATCGATCCTGGTGCCGGTGTCATGCAGAATACGCAAACAGCACTTGAGGAATACGGTTTGGAAAATTGGGAACTGCAATCAAGCTCTGAAGGTGCTATGCTGTCAGAACTGCAGACAAGAATTGAAAATGAAGAACCAATTATTGTTCCAGGCTGGAAACCGCATTGGATGTTTGAAGATATGGATCTGAAAATGCTTGAAGACTCTAAAGAAGTATATGGTGGTGAAGGTGACCGTATCTCAATGGTTGCACATAAAAGCTTCAAGGAAGACTCACCGGCAGCATATGAAATTCTCAAGCGTATGGGAGAAGATTATGGTACGGACATTGAGCAACAGCTGATGGTTGAAATCAATAACGGTGCAGATGCTGCTGATGTAGCAAGCCAATTCCTGGAGGACAACCCGGATCTACTTAAAAAATGGACAGAAGGTATTGGTGAATAATAATATACCAAATATAGAAAATAAAGCTGCCCCTTGAGAGGGCGGCTTTATTAATGTTAAATGTATTAAGATATAAAAACTCCCCTGAATTTTGTACCGAAAAATCGCAGAATTCAGGGGAGTTATTTGTATAAAACGATTTATTCTTTTACTTTATCTTCCAGATCTCTCAAACTTGATTCAATGTCTTCCAGGTATTGATGGATGCTTTCCTGGTGGGGCTCCACTGTTTTTTTCCAATCCTCTACAGAGCTTTTCATTTCCTGCGTCAATTCCCTGACGAGGACAGCACCTTCCTTGGAAGTTTTGGTAAGCTGTTCTTTTAGTTTGAGGCTGTCATTTTTCAGCTTTTCAAACAGCCCTTTCCATTCCGTACTTTGTTCTCTAGCACAACTCCGCAAATTTTTGCCCGATTCAGGTGTGCTTAGCAAAGTTGCAGCAGCACTAACTGCGCCCCCCAATATAATTCCGAGGAGTAATGATTTTCCCTTGCCCATAATGATTAACACTCCTTTCAAAGACTCGATGTATTTCTCTTTTGCCGGTTCAGGAAATGTAAAAACGTTATTATATTAGTGATTTTAAAAAACCCTCTGACAATTTGATTGTGCCAGAGGATTGATATTCTTGTCATCATGTGATCAGACGGTGCTGAGCGGCTGTGTCTGTTTTAAAATGTTCTGGACGATTGGATAAACAAGGATCATAAACACCGTATTCAACGCAGCTGCGGGCAGCACAATCGTTCCGAACAGTATGGGAAAAGCTCCTTCCATGAGCCCGATAATAAAGAGCGCCACGGTTATAAATATTGATCCGCTGATTATGGTTCCGATAGCTGTTAATACAGGGACATTTATTTTAACGTTTATACGGTCTTTAACCAGCAACAATAATCCGAAAAACAGTATCCCTGTAATTGGTTTATCGATCATGTTTGCTATCTGACCGCCCGGTGTCTGCGTCGTTAATGCAGAAATAACACCTGCCGCTACAGATAATACCAGAACGTATTTTGCCCTGGGGAACAGCATAATGCCCAAAAACATCATGGAAAGCAGCATGTCAGGCTTCATTCCGTAGATAAAAGGCGGGATGATAAAATGTAAAACAGCACCAATTCCCAATAACAACGATAAAAATACCAAAACTCTTGTATTCACTTTTATCTCTCCTCTTCTCAGCTAAACTATTTTGCACCTTCCAGACGTGCACTCATTGCCGTCTGCGAAAGCATAATCTTATTATAACAGAAATAGGTCAGGATAAACAGTATTAATTTTCTAATTATTACAGAGGGTATGAAAATGACACATTGAATTTCTTCGCGGTTCATGTATTTAAAAGCATACATTCACTCCTTGAAACAGTGCCACGTAGAACGTCCCGGTTCTTTCATCGAACTCCCGCTTACAGGAAGTTTTTAAATCGCTTCATTGATTTCTTTGGCAATTTGCTGCAGGTCTTCCTGTGAATAATCATCTTCATGAACTTGCCAATTGAGTGAGAAGCCATCATCTTTACCGTAGCGCGGCAGAAGGTGAATATGTAGGTGAAAGACTGACTGATCTGCAGGCTTCTCATTATTGTTTAGCAAGTTCATGCCGGCCGGTTTGTAGACTTTTTTGATTGCATCGGCAATTGCCGGGATACGTTTGAATAATTCACTTGCAACCTCAGGCGGTGTTTCATAAATATTTTTTGTATGAGTTTTCGGGATTACCAACGTATGCCCCTTTGTCACCTGGCTGATATCGAGGAATGCATAAACTGCTTCATCCTCATATACTTTTGCTGAGGGGATTTCTCCATCAATGATTTTGCAAAAAATACAGTCTTCATGCGCCATGCCAATCACTCCTATACTTCTTTTCATTCATTGTATAAAGAAACCGGGTGAAAAGTAAAGCTTAGTGAACCCATATATAAAAAGTTATATTGGGACGGGAGTCTCACCGAAGCCTTTCCTCCCGCCGGAGTCTCCGTATTTTTCCTTCGCTGATTTGAAGAAATTTCGCTTCCAGTCATTATGGATTCCATGGCGGAGGGCAGTTGACTTTGGGCGAAAAGCAACTGCCCGAAGCGGAAATCAACCCGGTCAACCATCGTAGTTTATGGATTTGTAACAACACAACAATCATTCAGAAAACAAAAAAATAAACAGGTCAGGCCCATTCTTTAGGTGGGCCTGCCTGCTTTAAGAAGCAAGCGGATGGCAAAGCATCTAACGTTTGGGGACTTGTTAACCGTC